>NZ_BAPY01000027.1:0-324 GCF_025994195.1 Asaia spathodeae NBRC 105894
TCGTCAGGCTCATAACCTGAAGGCCGCAGGTTCAAATCCTGCCCCCGCAAC
Source organism: Asaia spathodeae NBRC 105894 (assembly GCF_025994195.1). NCBI lineage: Bacteria > Pseudomonadati > Pseudomonadota > Alphaproteobacteria > Acetobacterales > Acetobacteraceae > Asaia > Asaia spathodeae. The sequence goes on from NZ_BAPY01000027.1 coordinate 52, forward strand.
CAACACATCAGCCCGCTCAATCCAAGCGGGCTTTTTTGTGTTCAAAAATCCCCACACAAAATGTCCATACCCGCGCCCCCGCACAGCAGGCGCGCGTCCGGCGGTAGAGACGCAGGCAGTTGCAGCGCTACAGCGCGATCTGACGGCCCGCTCCGTAAATATGATACAGCGAACTCGCCGGCATATACTCAACCAGCCTGTCGCCAGCACCATCAATATGGTCAATCCAGCCACCACTCAGCGATAGAGGGGCAAACTGCTCCAGAAAGGAAG
>NZ_BAPY01000028.1:0-170 GCF_025994195.1 Asaia spathodeae NBRC 105894
CTCGATTGATATAGGTTCGATCTGTCAGGACGGTGCGAATGTTGTTCGTCTTCGTCGTGTTCTCGAAGCTAGACCGGCTCAGCTTCCTGAATGGGCTTCCGAAGTGATGCATCGTCCTTCGGGGCTTCGTCTCGTCGCGTAGCATTGTATCTTTTTTGCAACAACAAGGG
>NZ_BAPY01000029.1:0-2500 GCF_025994195.1 Asaia spathodeae NBRC 105894
TTGGTTGCGGGGGCAGGATTTGAACCTGCGGCCTTCAGGTTATGAGCCTGACGAGCTACCGGGCTGCTCCACCCCGCGTGGGTGGGGTGTTTTGTGGGGTGGATCAGGGGACCTGGCGGCGACCGACTTTTCCGCATCTTAAGATGCAGTATCATAGGCGCTGGGGCGTTTCACGTCCGAGTTCGGGATGGGATCGGGTGGAAGTCTCCCGCCATAGCCACCAGGTCTTCTGATCCACCCGACAGCTGTGTGTCGGTGTGGGAGGTTGGTGTTTGGTATGATGATGTTTTGCGTGGATGATTGCTATGCATGTGTATGCTCTCTTGGAGAGCGTTGTGTGAGCGATATGGGCGATTAGGACCGGTTAGCTTCACGTGTTACCACGCTTCCACACCCGGCCTATTGACGTGATGGTCTTTCACGGCCCTGTGAGACCTAGTTTTGAGGTGGGTTTCCCGCTTAGATGCTTTCAGCGGTTATCCCGTCCATACTTAGCTACCCGGCTGTGCCGCTGGCGCGACAACCGGTACACCAGAGGTATGTTCATCCCGGTCCTCTCGTACTAGGGACAAATCCTCTCAAGTCTCATACACCCACGGCAGATAGGGACCGAACTGTCTCACGACGTTCTAAACCCAGCTCACGTACCACTTTAATCGGCGAACAGCCGAACCCTTGGGACCTGCTCCAGCCCCAGGATGTGATGAGCCGACATCGAGGTGCCAAACCTCCCCGTCGATGTGGACTCTTGGGGGAGATCAGCCTGTTATCCCTAGAGTACCTTTTATCCGTTGAGCGATGGCCCGTCCACGTGGGACCACCGGATCACTATGGCCGACTTTCGTCTCTGTTCGAGCTGTCACTCTCACAGTCAGGCGGGCTTATGCCATTGCACTCGACAGTCGGTTTCCGACCGACCTGAGCCCACCATCGCGCGCCTCCGTTACACTTTGGGAGGCGACCGCCCCAGTCAAACTGCCCACCATGCAGGGTCCCGGACCAGGCTAGACTGGTCTCGGTTAGACATCAGAAAAATTCAGGGTGGTATTTCAAGGACGGCTCCACCGAAGCTGGCGCCTCGGTTTCATAGCCTCCCACCTATCCTACACAGGATGTCTCTGATGCCACTGCAAAGCTGCAGTAAAGGTTCATAGGGTCTTTCCGTCTGACCGCGGGTACCCCGCATCTTCACGGGGAATTCAATTTCGCTGAGTCGATGCTGGAGACAGTGGGGAAGTCGTTACGCCATTCGTGCAGGTCGGAACTTACCCGACAAGGAATTTCGCTACCTTAGGACCGTTATAGTTACGGCCGCCGTTTACCGGGGCTTCAATTCAATGCTTGCACATCTCCTCTTAACCTTCCGGCACCGGGCAGGCGTCAGGCCGTATACGTCGTCTCTCGACTTCGCACAGCCCTGTGTTTTTACTAAACAGTCGCTACCCCCTGGTCTGTGCCACCCGCATCTGGTTGCCCAGAGACGGGTCTTGCTTATCCCGAAGTTACGCAAGTAATTTGCCTAGTTCCTTCAGCATCGTTCTCTCAAGCGCCTTGGTATTCTCTACCAGTCCACCTGTGTCGGTTTCGGGTACGGTCTATACGCCAGAGCTATTTCCTGGAATGCTCCAAAAGCCTGGTCAATCCAATAAGACCAGACAACATATCGCATTCGTCACTTCTGGCAGGCCCAGTAATATTCAACTGGTTCCCATCGACTACGGCTTTCGCCCTCGCCTTAGGGGCCGGCTCACCCTGCGTGGATTAACCTTGCGCAGGAACCCTTGGACTTTCGGCGACAGTGTTTCTCGCACTGTTTGTCGCTACTCATGTCAGCATTCGCACTTCCGATATCTCCAGAGAGGGTCACCCCGTCTCCTTCGCAGACCTACGGAACGCTCCGCTACCGCGCATATCATAGATATGCACCCACAGCTTCGGCACGTGGCTTGAGCCCCGTTACATTTTCGGCGCAGGGTTTCTATTAGACCAGTGAGCTATTACGCTTTCTTTAAAGGATGGCTGCTTCTAAGCCAACCTCCTGGTTGTTTTGGAATCCCCACATCCTTTCCCACTTAGCCACGATTTGGGGGCCTTAGCTGGTGGTCTGGGCTGTTTCCCTCTCGACAATGGACCTTAGCACCCACTGTCTGTCTGCCACGCTCATACTCCTCGGTATTCGGAGTTTGGTTAGGTTTGGTAAGACTTTGGGTCCCCCTAGCCCATCCAGTGCTCTACCCCCGAGGGCAATACGTGACGATCTACCTCAATAGATTTCGCGGAGAACCAGCTATCTCCGAGTTTGATTGGCCTTTCACCCCTAGCCACAGCTCATCCCCGACTTTTTCAACAGGCGTGGGTTCGGCCCTCCAGTGCGTGTTACCGCACCTTCAGCCTGGCCATGGCTAGATCACTCGGTTTCGGGTCTTCTGCCAGCAACTCATTCGCCCTATTCAGACTCGCTTTCGCTACGCCTACACCTACCGGCTTAAGCTCGCTGCAA
>NZ_BAPY01000030.1:0-7256 GCF_025994195.1 Asaia spathodeae NBRC 105894
TGGCATGCAGTTCGCTAATAACGATGGTGGTGTCTACAAGGTGACAGGCGACGATCTGTACGCGACGACGGGTACGACAACCATTCGTGTTGGTGATGGCACGACCAACGGGTCAGCGATCACGGCTAATCTCGATACGGTCATCAATGACAGCAATGTCTCTGGTGGTACTTCGCTCGTTAAATCGGATGCAGGCACCCTGATCATCACGAAGGATCAAACCTATCGAGGCGATACCACAATCAGTGGCGGTACCTTACAACTCGGCGATGGGGGAACGGGGGGGCGCATCGATAGCAGCCCGGCAATCCACAATAATGGGCGCCTCGTCGTTAATCATGCCGATGGCGTCAATCTGGCCCAACCAATTGATGGTACGGGTGCATTCATTCAGGCCGGTACGGGTACGACGACACTCGGGAACAATAACAGCTACACGGGCGGTACTACGCTCACCAATGGCGGTCTTCAGGGCTCGACAACAAGCTTCGGCTCCGGAGATGTTAATGTCGGTCAGAATGCCAATCTGATTATTGCCCAGCAGAATGACGGTAACTTTGACAACCCGCTCACGGGTGACGGACAGATCACCAAGCAGGGACGCGGGTCTGTCGTCTTCAACCGCGATAACACGAGCTTCAACGGTGATGTCGATGTTGTCGAGGGCGAGCTGGCTGTCAACGGAGCAATGACAAGCGCGACATTTGCTGCGCGCGACGGGGGTATACTGTCTGGCACGGGTGCACTGGGTGCGACCACGATTGGCTCTGGTGGTGTGCTTTCGCCCGCTGGGTCCGGGCCGATCGGTGTCATGACGATCAACCGGAATTTGACGATGGAACCGGGTTCAACCCTCTATATGGATGCGACCAGCCAATCGACCGGAACCAGCATAACAGAGCAGGGCAAAACCTATGAGCGGCTGGTGAGCGATCTGGTTAATGTGCAGGGAAGCGTGAATCTCAATGGCGGCACGGTGGCATTCAATGCTCCGACCGGTTCCATACTCAACCGCAACCAGGCTTATCGCCTTATCCAATCGACCGATGGAATTTCCGGGCGGTTCGATCAGCTGTCGAGCAATATTGGTAATCAGTATCTCTTCTTATCGCCAAGCCTGACCTATTCAGGAAACGCCGTGGATCTTCTGCTTAACCGTAACGGCAACAGTTTTTCTGTGGTCGGAAACGCACGTAACGAGCTGGCGGCTGGTCTTGCGCTCGACAAACTGCCGGAGACTAATCCTGTGGTGCAGGTGCTCACCGGTCTGGACAAGGATGATGCGCGCAAGGCTCTGAATGCAGTATCGGGTGAGATCCATGCATCGATCCGCTCGGCTTTGATCGAGGATGCGTATCTGGCGCGAGAGGCAGTGACCGATCGTCTGGATAGTGCTGATTGCGACGGTGCCGACAATAGCGGTATCATGCGCACCGCTGCGACGCGCAAGGGCTCTCGGAAAGGGCAATGCTACTCTGATCGTCTTGTTTTCTGGACGCAGGCCTATGGCAGTCTTGGCAAGAATTATAGCAACGGCAATGCGGCGAGCATGAACCATACGAATGCCGGGTTCCTGATGGGGGCAGATACGCCTGTTTTCGAGACGGCTCGTGTTGGTGGTGTGTTTGGCTATAGCAACTCGACATTCAACGTTTCTGATGGCCGGGCGTCATCAGGGCATAGCAACAACCTCACAATTGGCGGCTACGCCGGAAATCATTGGGGTAAACTGAACGTCCGTCTTGGAGCTACTTATACCTGGAATATGCTGAGCACTCGTCGCACAGTGGCGTTCAACGGCTATCAGGGTTCACGTCTTGGTGCTTCGTATCTTGGAGGAACAAGCCAGGCGTTCGGTGAGGTCGGGTACAAGATGAAGACCCGTACGACTACCGTGGAGCCTTTTGCGGGTGTCGCCTATGTTAATGTCCACACGAATAGCTTTCGTGAGAAAAGCGGTCCAGACGCGCTGGCCGGACAGGACATGACGACGGGCATGACTTACTCGACGTTCGGTATCCGGGCTGCCGCCACTTATCAGGCTGGACGCACGTTGTTGACCCCCCGGTTCATGGTCGGCTACCGCCATGCTTTTGGTCTGACCACGCCGACGGCACGACTAAACTTCGCAGGGGTTAGTGATGCCAATATGGATGTGGCCGGGACGCCCATTGCTGCAGATGTTGCTGTCATCAATGCTGGGTTTGGTATCAAGGCAACAGACAGGATTACGCTGGGCATCTACTACACGGGGCAATATGGCGTGCAGGCAATAGATAATGGCGCCAAAGCTAATATCAGCCTTGCTTTCTAAAGCTTCTCGTCCGCGTGTTTCAGATAAGGAACCAGTTATGCATAAGTTACGAAGATCACACATACTTGGTGCTGTAGCGGGTATAGGGTTCCTTGGTTTGATCGCCAGCTCCTGGACGGGGCAGGCATCCGACAAGAGGCTAACGGCGCCTGCAGCAGGAGATTTGAGCGGAGGCCAGGCCACCGATGGCTATGCTTTGCCTAGCGGAGCATCGTCACTCGATGAAACTTATCAGGATTGGAAAGTGATCTGCCGAAAGTCGGGAATGGTCTCTCAGTGCGTAATCGCCCAGCAACTGATCAATGAGAAGAGCCGTCAGCGAATACTCACCCTGCAATTTAGCCCAAGCAAAATTCAGGTCACTGGCGTCGCAATTATGCCTTTCGGTCTCCTTCTGGCGAAAGGCGCAACATTGACCGCTGATGGGCAGAAAATCGGAAACTATGCCTTTAGCACTTGTTTACCTACAGGGTGTGTGGTTCCCTTCAACATCTCCAGCGCTCAGTTTGCACACATTTCCCAAGCGTCTCGCATTGAAATCCGAGCGGCTGCCCCTGACGGAAAGGGTATGGAGATTTCGATTTCACCCAAAGGTCTGAACGCGGCTACCGCACGCCTCGTCGAGATACGGCGGTAAGGTGTCGTGTCGGTTGCTGACTAAATAGTACCCGTAAAGAGACGAATATGATATGTTGTGAACACTATCATATCCTTACTTTTTGGTACCAGGCTATTGGGCTGTGCTAGTTCGATAGCTTGGTAGAGGGCCAGGAGGATATCATTGTGAGGCTCTCAATGTTTTCCATAATTATCCAATTATGATTCTTTATTGATATGATTTTCTCCTTTTCGAAATCACGGAATATTCTGCTTACGGTTTCCTGTGTCAGGCCGAGATTGTTCGCGATATCTGTGCGCGACATAGGTAGCGTTATTTCACGTGATTCTCGGTCATAATTGATTCCACTCCATCTCCGTTCGAGCAGAAATAATGCCAAGCGCTGTCTGGCTCTTGCTCTGGCCAGCAAGGCCACATGGTCATTAAGATGTGCTATTCTCTGGCTCATTTTTTTCATGATGAAGTTTCTTATGGGCAGGTAATTCGCCATGAGGTTTTTCATCGTCGAAGCAGGAATAATGAAAAGATCTACTCTACTTAGACACCTTGCAGTGAACGTGTAGAAATCCAGCTCAACGAATCCTATGAAAGCGCCAGGGCCTGAAAAATCGAATATAACGCTGTCCTCGTTTTTTAGCTTTCTCTCCAATGAAACGTATCCAGAAATGATAGATAGCAGTATTCTTCTGTCTGTCCCTTCCACGACGATTACTTCCCCGGGACTATACTGCCGTCTGCAGGAGCTCTCGATGAGGATTTTACCTACTTCTTGATGAATAAAATCGTTCTCGACAAAAATAGGAATTCTCTCTGGGAAGTCGTGCATAACACCGTACCTTTCGCCGATTTTCTTCAACAACACGATGAACATAAGATTAGAATCAATATTATTTTAGATAATAAAACTCTTGATTATCTAAAATAAATACAAATAACACTCTTATTATTATGTTCGGTATTTTTTAATCATTATTCACCTAAATTATGTTATCTATGGTCGAAATTACACTCATCGATAGAATAACCGGATCGAGCCCACCCTCTAATTTTATTGGCAGAAATGCCTCCCCGTTTGTCCACCGCATTGACGGGGCATCGCTCTGGTGCCAACCTAATAACCGCGGGTTCTTGACGTGTTCTTGAAACTGAATCATCGAATTCTTGTTAAAAATTGTTATATCACCAACTAGGACACCTAATCTGCGTCGATCATCCAAGAAAGGCCCGATCATATCGCATGGCCGTGCCGCGCCCGAGCACAACCAGTAGGCATCGGAACCGGGACGAAGATTAAATACATAAATTTCGCCCTGCGCGCGGATTGGATCAATGCGCCGGCCACAGCTGCTGCGGAGATGAATATCTAACTGAAGAGAAGAATTACTAAATGCAAATCCTGCCTCAAAACCAAGGTTTTGAGCGCGTGCCACAAGTCGCTCAAAAACAGGTTTTACAAAATCACAATCCGTATTGAGGGGGGCTGCTGCATGGTCAGCCCAATTGAGCTTCTGATCAAGAGCGCAGCCTTTTTTTCCTTTGTTGCCCGCGAACTTATAACTGTTGCCTGTGTCCAGATAGCTTTCTGCTGGCGCATTGTTTGCCGATAGGATTGAATGCGTCTCTGTAGTTATATGATAATAATCGTACTCCTGGATTTTTTTTTCGTATCTGATTGTGGAGCCATTAACGAGCATTCGAATAGGGATGAGGCAACCATCGAAAAGAAAACAGTGCTCGGATGTGACTAAGAGGTCTTCATCTGGCACTGACGCTTCAAAAGCATTAGCCTGTATACGCACGGGGTAACCCGACTCGTCATCGGGCAACTCTGGAGAGACTTTACACCGTGCAGATCCCACCCACATTACTGGCTCGAACGAGATCCCTGTTGAATTATTAACAGCCACCATGTCCCCGGATTTTATGTCTTCGACAGGCTGGCGACCGTTCTGGGTGGTTATCATGGTTCCAGAGAGAAAACAGACGTTTATATCCTCTGGGGGGATTATCGAATCGAAATTAATTCCCGTGAGGGAAGGCGTATAGCTATATCTCACATTGTTAACAGTCATGTACGAGTTCGACGTTCCCCATATGGATTTATGGTATTGTACGGTCCTATAGCCTGAAGCATTCGGGTCTGTGCTAATGAATATTATACTTTTATCTGTTATTATAAAAAATGCATTGTCAATGGACGGATTGGAGAAAAATCCTTCAATGCGAGAACCTCCGAACATCAGCAAACCATTGGTGACGGTAAACAGCATATCGGCTGCTGAAGCGGGTGCGTTGTTTCGAGTGTCTCGAATATTGTATTCCGTATAACCGATTCGAATCTTGCCAGATACAAGTGCTGACGCATAAAGATCGAGATGAACCCCTATTGGAAGTCCGTTATAATAAGCGACCACTGCGATCCTCCCTGAATTGCAAAATATATAATATTGACCCGGATAAGTCGCTTTTTGTTGCAATACATTTCTGTATTTTCTTAAATCGACTTTCCTTTCGTTCGAAGTCATCTGACATTTCATTAAGGCTAATTCAATCTTTGAGTGCCTCATGGCGCTCGGGGCTCCCCTGCGCCTAACGCCCGCATCATGATATAGATCAATTTTTAGGATTGATTGTATCGAATGCGAACCAAAAATGCGTCGCTTGACTCCTGCTTCGCTAACAGCACGCGCATGCAGCTTAGAGCAGGCTCTTATCGCAGGGTAGACCGCCAAACAAGGAGCTTCGGTGGGATCGGCCCTGAACTGCAGAGAGTGCGAGGCAGTATTCGAGCGTCACTTACCTTCTATCTGTAATTTCTGGTTAACCCTGCTTTCAGGGTCTTTATCAGCGTACGATTTTTTTATTTTACATATGCGACCTGACGTTATGCTTGCCGATAAAAATTATGCGGTCGTGCACCTCCGGGAGGTTGCCACGCCTTAGCTCACAATCTCCGTGCAGGGTTTGTGTGCATTGCAAGGCGGAATTCGCGTCGTTGGCGTTCCGGTGGACCATGAAGGGCTCGATGTCGAATGTCTAGCGCAGACTTTGCGGAACGATCCACGCATCAGGGCCGTGTATGTCATGCCCCATCATCAATATCCGACCACAGTCACTTTCGGAGCCGGACGGCGCCTGAAACTGCTTGAATTGGCGAGGCAGCACGATCTGCTCATCATCGAAGATGACTATGATCATGATTATCGCTGCGATAGTGCCCCGGTTCTGCCCCTCGCCGCCCGGGCCGGCGCCGACCGGCGGCTGATCCATATCGGCTCGCTCTCTAAATTGACGATACCGGCATTGCGCCTGGGCTACGTTATTGCTCAGCCAGATATTCTGAAACGCATGACAGAACTGCGCGAGGCGATCGATCGTCAGGGCGACGTGCCTTTGGAACAGGCCATGGCACTGATGAACCGTAACGGTGTGCTCGGCCGACATGCCCGTAAGGCCAGGCGTATCTATGTAGAACGACGCGACTTCCTGTTGAGGAAAGTTCGCGAAAAGCTGGGCGACGCGGTGACATTTTCCGTTCCTGCAGGAGGCCTGGCAGTCTGGATAAAAATAAAAGCTTGCATAGATGGCGACGATTGGAAAATTTCGGCCAAGAAAAATAGCCTGAATATCAAGAATGAAAGTAGTTTTTGTCGAGTTGCAAAATAATTTCAGTTATCTCAGATTTGGCTACGCGCACCTCGATGTATGAGAGATTGATAAGGCGGTTTGTATAATGGCGCGTTATGAATCTATATTCTGTTGATGCAGATTCAATGGAGTGGTGTGAGGTTTTTTCTTGCCCGGTTCAAGGCTTGGTGAAGGTTCGCCCGACTCTCATCAAACGCATGTAACAGTTTCAATATGCTTACCTACCTGGGTGTTTGAGAGGGGCCAGATCATCCAGGTTCGAGCCGACCAGATACCTTCGCCGGAGAGGGCGCTAGAAACTCGACAACGGGCGCAGCTTTTTCGCTCTTCATCTCCCTTGCCAGTCGTTCCGCCTCAGCCTCGTCCAACCTCCTCAAAGCGACCCGCGTCACGTATCTGGCTTTTTCAAGATTGCCGGTCAGCTTGCATTTCATGATCGCTGCCTGTGTCTCACGAGGCAGTTTTGCTGGCGGCATCCAGATGGCCTTCAGCAGGTCCAGATCTCTCCTGGCCCTATCGCACTGGACGACATGGCGTGCTTTCCATGCGGTGATCTCCTCCTGTCTGCGCCTGTCGGCCTCGCGGCAGAGCGTGACAAGCCATTCCTTGCATGTGTCACGCCTGACGATCTGCTGAAGCAGCTCACTATTCTCTCTCCGCAGCTGCGCATTGGCT
>NZ_BAPY01000031.1:0-3015 GCF_025994195.1 Asaia spathodeae NBRC 105894
GTCGGCACGGGCAGGCAAAGCGGCTCGGGCGGCGTGGTACGCAGGCCAAGATGCCAGAAGACGGTCTCCAGAAGATAGCGCAGGATCTCGGCCAGTGTTTTCGAAAGCCGTTCAATCTCCTCATCGAGATGGGAGAGGCGTTTCTTCTTCGATAGAACGAACACCCTGTCCTGCAGAGCGTCACGCTCCTGTCGTGTTTCCTGCAGCTGTTTTCCGGTCTGCCAGAGCTGTCTGTGCACGTCTTCTATCTGCGCAAACAAAGCTGCGCCTTGTTCATCGACAGAGCGCCGCGGGCCATACGCCATGGGCGGTCTGGCATTCAGTACCGTGCGGCATGCCCTGGCTTCTCGTTTCCACTGCCGGATGTAGTGAGCGAAGTTCGGGGGCAGCTCATCGATACGATCCAGAGAGACGATTTTCGGCTGTTTTGACGAGGGCGGTGACGGCCTTGTTTTCGCAGCCGCTCTCGCAAATGCTTCAGGGTCACGCCTGAGTTGCTCGCATGGCGGCAGAAGCAGACCGCTCTGCTCTCCATGACGTTCCATCGCAGCCGTCGCCAGAGCAGCACGCTCCAGGAGCGGCTTGACTGCTGCCCGGATATCTCCGCATTTCGGTCTTGCCGCTTCATCCACCAGCAACTGGCGGAAATCCTTCATGCGCGTCTTCGTCAGGCGCGTGAAAGACCCGATCAGCACACTATCAGCCGTCTCGATGATATGCGCGCCCTTGCGGGTATCCTGCCGGTCTCCGGCACGCATGACCCAGCCGTTCGTTTTCAGCAGAGCGCGAAAGCGATGCAGCTGATTATCCGACCGCGCCCAGAAGGAGGCGATGGTCTTCTTCGCTTCGGCAAGATCCAGCCCCTGTCGCTCGGCTATACGACGTGATTGCGAGGTATAGGCCGCGCGTGGGAGGGGCTGGGGTAAGCGTTTGAATGAGGCTTGAGAGAGTGGTGTGTCAGAAGATGCAGGGGCAGTGAGGTTTGCACTATCGACTGCTGGCTCCTGCAGGACCGCCTCAACGCGCTCCGCTTCTGCCGTCTTTCCTTCCTGACGCAATGCTCTGGCAATGGCCCGGTCATGCCGCCCCGGCACCAGCTGATGCCCCAGTCGAATTTCCTCGAGACGGGCGCATTTCTCCAGACGCTGCCAGGAGAAGCGCGAGCTCAGCACATGGTCGTCCTGCCATTCGGGCAGAAGCAGATGACCGTGGGTGCTGCCATTCTTCTGATGCACGACGAGCGTCATGCGTTCCCTGTCCGCCTGCAGTTCGTCGCACAACCTGGCGGCGAAAGAGGCGAGGGCCTCGTCACTAATGGGCTCGGCAGGGTTGAAGGCTATGTGACGCAGGCCATAGCGTATGCATTCGCGCCTTGCTTCCTTCATCCAGTCCCCAAGACACCAGTCACTGCCACACAGAACGCGTATGGCTTCGTTCCTCGCGCCTCGAAGCACATGACGTGAAACGGCCTGATGGCCGCTGGTCGTCCGGATGCGGGTTTCCTGCACAATCATGCGTTCCCCTCCGGAGTTGGAGGGGGCTTAGTGCAGCGTTGTGGAGGCGGTCGCTATCGATTGGGATACTTCCGCCTCTGTTCCTGTCTCTGGCTCAACCATTTTCCGCGGTCGGGACGTCCTCCTCGCCCTCGTCACACGCATGGATTTGAGCAGGACATCGACGCGGTCCTTTGTCTCTTCCAGCGCATCCAGAACATCCCCCGCCCGGACGGCGTCGCCACAATGGGCAGAATGGGCCAGCTGATTGAGGTTGTTGCCGATGCGCCCAAGCTCGCCCCGCAGCTTGCGCAGTGAGACGCCCACCGCCATCCCGTCACGACCGGTCAGAGACGCCTCCTTCAGCAGGGATCGTACCCAAAGGGCGGTAGTCTCATGACCCAGAAGGCGCGCTGTACCGGCCCAGTCAGCCAGCTCCTCAGGCGAGGCACGGACGGACAGGCGGGAGGAGCGGGCAGGGCGGGACAGGCTGAGGACGGGAGGCGTCACGGGCACAGGAACATGGGGCGAGGCAGGCATGGGATGCGCTTTCCATCAAGGGGGTCAACGGGGGCGACAGCCCCCTTGCCAGCTGCTTCGTGCACCCAACGGGTAGCCACGAAGCACTGCTGGCTCAGGGGAGCCAACCCACGACCTCATGATAGAACAGGACAGGAACGGATGCCGGACAGAACAGGCGGCCTCTGACAAACCCCATGCAGAATGAGAGGAATTTTCTACCTTCCGTCTGATGAAAATCCGCTCTCTTGCGGGCTGTCCCCTCCGCCCTCCCGGAGGGCTTTCCTCAGTTTTTCGCGGTCTCCTGTGAGGCAGTCTCGGCGGTATCAGCATCGGTATCGGTATCGGCGGCAGTCTTCGGTTCCTCGACGGCCTTCAGTCTCACTCCGGGGCCGAACTGCTCATCGGCCGGGATGAACACCGCCCCGCAGGCTTCCAGCGTCTCGCGCATGGCCCGCAGAGTGCGGATATGGGGTGTGCGGGCATTCGTCTCGAAATCAGCCACGGTGCGATGCGCCATCTCGGCCATCCTGGCGAGGTCACGCTGCGAGAGCCCCAGCATGGCGCGGGCGGCACGGCATTGCGAAGCAACAAGCGTCATGGAGGGCTCCGTAAAGGTGAGGAAAGAGGATGGCTGAGAAGAGGAAGAGGGAGAGGAAGAGGAAGAGAGACAGGCGATGGGGACAGAAAATAGTGCAGGGATATTGATGCCGATACTGCCACATATGCGCTGCTTTCAAAAGGCGTGCCGACGGTTTTCTGAAAAAAGGCCGGTGTTTTTTCGTGGTTTAGTAGCCAAGAGGGGAAATAAAGAGTCCAAATAAGATCGTAGGGAGTCCAAATATGATTTGGAGTCCAAATATGTTGACCATGATGTAAGAACGCCGCTATCTGTCGTCTCTAGAAGGAGAACGCAGTCATGGCGCGCTATGGATATGCCCGGGTGTCAACCGATATGCAGAGTGTCGATGCCCAGCTTCCCGCCCTCGAAGCCGAGAAGCTG
>NZ_BAPY01000032.1:0-5498 GCF_025994195.1 Asaia spathodeae NBRC 105894
GGAGCGTCCCGTCCTCGCCTCGCTGCTGGACCGGCTCCAGCCTCACGACAGTCTAGTGGTAGTGCGTCTCGACAGGCTCGGGCGCGATGCAATCGATATGCTGCAGCTCGTCTCCGCGCTGGATGAGCGCAACGTCAGAGTGCGTATTCTTGCGCTGGGTATCGAGACGGGCACGGCCAATGGCCGCATGTTCCTCACTATCCTGATGGCGATAGCGGAGTTCGAACGCGAGCTCATTCGCGAGCGTACCCGGGCCGGAATTGCGGCAGCGCGGGCGGCGGGGCGTCGTATCGGACGGCCCCGTGCGCTGACATCGGCACAGACCCGGCATGTGAGGGCATTGGCGGCACAGGGTCTGTCCATCCGTGACATCGCGTCCGTCATGAATGTCGGACGCGCTACTGTGCATCGAGCGTTGCAGCGCGAGGTTGGACCGCAGCGGGCCGGGCCATCCTCCAGCGCCGCAGCCTGAGCCTGACGCCGGAGGAGCGTTGTCTCAGTGACGGGGCCTTTGCACTAGCGAGAGACCTGCCAGCCCGCAGGCAGCGACAAGCGCAATCCAGTAGCCGCTGTTCCACGAGGTGGCATCAATCAGCGCGGTCGCCTGCTTCTGTACCATGGCCTGCAAATCATGCTGCATAGCGGCATTACCGCCGAAACCGCCAAGCAGCTGACCCGTGCTCTGGGCTGCCTCGGCTGCGAGATGATGCAGCCTCGCATGCACGACCAGAGGCAGGGCGAGTAGCAGGAGCAGCGGTAGGGTATTGAGCAGCCTCGCCCGGGCAAAACCCAGCCATGGTGTCACCCAGGGCAGGAGCGTGATGGCACCGCCGAGCAGGCGCCAGAAGCCGAACTGCACCGTGATGCCTGCACCTCCCGTCTGCACGCCGAGCAGCTGGTTCAGCGTGTAATCGAGCCTGACACCGAGCATCGTATTGCCTGCATCGAGCGTCCATCCCGGCAGAGCGTAGAACCCAAGCAGCAAGGCACCTGACATGACCATGCCGGGCAGGGTCATGCGGTGCCTCTGCTGGCGCAGGTAGGGCATCATCACGGCACCCAGTGAGCCGCCATTGCTGCGCAGGGTCTGACGGAATGCGCTCAGCGTTTCATTGGCCAGGACATCGCGCCCCAGCACATGAATGGACGCGATGCGTCCGTCCGGTGTCAGGGTAAAGCTGACTTTCTGGTTCAGGGCCGGGGCTGCTGGTCCTTGCCAGATACCGGAGAGCGTGAACGCGTGTTGTTTCCCGTCAGACACAAGAAGCCCCGGCTGCGTGTCGGGGATGCGTATGATTGTGCCGCGACTGGCAGCGCCAGGCTGTGAATCAGTGGGTGCATGGGCTGCGGAGCTGGCGTCATGGGTATCACCAGCGCTGGGCAAGGAGGAGGGATGGTTCATCGGTCTGTCCTCACAGGGCGGGCTTCGCGGTGGCATGCGCGAGTTTGGCGTCGATGGCTGCATTGAGCTGCCGGATGATCTCGGCTGTGATCGCCTGTTCGGCACCGATATCCTCGGTCGTGAGGGTCAGGCTGCGCACGGCGGACGGGTTTTGCGGGACGACGCTGACAGCGATGCGCAGCCAGGCCTGTGTGGTGGCAGCGCGCGGGTCTGACGAGGGCGAAGGATCAATCCCGGTGCCATCTGCTTTCTCGATGACGTTGCCGCTTTTGAGCGCGTAAAGCGCGGTGGCGGCACTCCCACCCGACAGCGGCGGCAGATGCGCCGTGTAGTGCGCAGTGAGTTCGGCCTTGAGGGCATCGTATCCCGGCGCATCGAGGGGCGGGTAGGAGACAGTGCGCTCAATCCGGGTCACCACGCCGCCCATGACCGGTGGGGCGAGGGTGACATCAATCCTGTCGTTCTCGCGCTGGCAGGCCAGCGATGCCGGATAGGGCTGGCTCTCGATATCCACGCCCTTATGCGATGTCCGCAGTGTCTCGGTCCGGATGCTTGGTTCTGTCTGGCAGTACTGGCGCAGTAAGGTAGTGGCTTCGGGGGCGGACATGCCGAGCGACAATCCGAGTATGGAGGCCTGACCGATTGCATTGCTCATCCTCTGATAGGTGAGCTTCTGCGTGAGTGCGACGCCACCATTATCCTGTGTCGCAGGAGACGCCGGGGGTTCCGTGACGTGCCCCTGACCAAGCGCATTCGCTGCATTGACCATGTTGCGGCGGAAAGCCTCCATATCCTGGGCCTGAGCGGGCGGCGCTGGAGCCGCAGACAGCAAGAGGCAGGCGATGACGCGTTTCATGGTTTCTCCCGGAGTGATGTGACGCAGGCCATCACAGGGTCGGGACAGGTGTTAGTCAGAGCCGCCTCAAAAGCCACGACAGGGCAATAATGGGGTTAGGGGTGAGCGGAAGCCCAACCTTGCGAAACCCTTGCTCTGACTGACTTTGTGGCGGCTCGACCCTCTCCTGGCCGGTTGGTGATGACCGGTTCACAATCCGTCGGTTTCGGGACGGCACGGCATCGGGTCATGCGTCCTGTCTCCAAACCGTGTTCCGAAATCAGCGAGGGGGTTTTCATGACACGGTATGGCTATGCGCGCGTCTCGACCGATGATCAGACGCATGATCCGCAGCTTCTGGCACTCGAACGGGAAGGGGTGCGGGAGATCGTGCTCGATACGGTCTCCGGCGGGGTTCCGGCCGCGTTACGACCGGGTCTGTCGGGGCTGTTGGCAAAGCTGCAGCCGGGGGATAGTCTCGTGGCAGCACGCATCGACCGGCTGGGGCGGACCATGCTCGACGTCATGGGGTTGGTGGGCAGTCTTGTGGAACGTCAGATACGCGTGAGGCTTCTAGATGTCGGGATCGAGACCGGCACGGCAAACGGGCAGCTCTTTCTGACCATCCTCGCCGGGTTTGCGGAGTTCGAGCGCGAGATCATCCGTGAGCGAACAAGGGCCGGACTGGAGGCAGCCCGGCGTAGCGGGGCACGGCTGGGGCGGCCTGCGCGGCTGACCGAAAGGCAGCGTCGCCACGCGGGTGAACTGCACAAGGCTGGAAAATCTTTGCACGAAATTGCGCAGATCATGGCCGTCTCGAAAACCACGATCTGGCGCTCGGTTTCCTGCGGGGAAGAGCGTTCCGGAAACGGAGGTTCCGGGACAGGTGCTCGGGCCGCCCGGTCGGTCCGATTGACACCGACACGATTATGACCGGTTCCGGGACAGGAAACGTAGCGAAGGCCCCGAGGTTTGGTGTGAGGGGGCGGCCATGGGGGGAATGCGGTCGGTCCGGTTTTGGGCATTTTTACTGGTGAACTGACATCCGGACGTTCTCATTCTATGTGGGTTCTGGACGCCCAATCTGCGTTATGTTTAAAAGGATAAGAATATTTCCTCGTGTTGGTCCGAACATAAAAAGGCTATACACGTCACAGATGTCGAGGTGAGTTGTCATGCTCGCATGTATCCAAGGTAATGATCTGTGAGCATAAGAGATCGTGTAATATATCTTGATGGTGTCAATGGGGCATCATCGGAGCTTTTTGGTATTGATGAAATAAGAACAGCTTCTTATTTCGGTCCCGGCAATCCTGCAGATGAGGTCTTTTTTGCCCTCAGCCACGCGTCACATATAGGTCGAAAAAAATTACGTAGTTGCTATATTCGTTGGGCACTGACAATAAACGCCCTTCATGCTGCACACGACCGGTACGAAAACAATCCTGATATCGCTCTACAAGTCTGGTTTATAAGACAAAAAAGCATCTTCGCTCCCAGACTCGATCCCATGCTTACATTAGACAATGATAAGACAAAGAAAAATACGCGAAAATGTATTGATGTGATATCAGCGTATGGAATATACGATATCTATGGATGTTTTGAAGAGATCATCTTCGATTTATATGAGGTATACTTACGTTACCTTCCTAACCAACTTTTGCAAGGGGACGAATACCGTGAATTAAGAAGAATGTACCGCAATAGGCATGAAAGTGACGCCGCCCGGATAGAATGGGAGACAGCTTTCTCCAGACGACTAGAGGATTGGCGCCGAAAGAAAACTTATTCTCCTCTTGCAAAGACGTTTGAAGCACTACTTGGTGACGTTAACCTACTGAAAATAGGGTGTTTTAGTGATGGGGCAAATCTCAACGGTGTCATTCGTGTAATTGATATTGCAGCAGAACTTCGGAATATCATTACGCACGGAGGACATACGGTCACAGATCGATTAGATGCATTATGTCTTGGTGGGGCAGATATGTTATTTCCTTTCAAGAAGGGTATGGAAATAGTTGTGAGTAGGAATGAATTCAGCGCTGTCGAGTTTTATTTCGATAAAACCATATTTGATATAAACGCGTCGATAAATAAGATCATTACCGACTGATTTTCCCGACTAAATGCACTGAGATTTAAAGGTGCCTATTTTGGAAATTTGCGCTCTAACGTTCGATTTTGAGAGCAAGCGAAATCATGGTCTACGTCCGAAAAGAGGCGTGTTCTGACGGCAGTTTCTGCTTCACGAACAGCGTATTCGCTTGATGGGGTAATGATCCATTTGTCCGTCTTCCGAAAGAAATGTGGCGTGTTCAGCTTGTGCCTGCGCCATAAGGAGATGGT
This sequence comes from Asaia spathodeae NBRC 105894, assembly GCF_025994195.1. Classification (NCBI taxonomy): domain Bacteria; kingdom Pseudomonadati; phylum Pseudomonadota; class Alphaproteobacteria; order Acetobacterales; family Acetobacteraceae; genus Asaia; species Asaia spathodeae. Next base: position 4,587 of record NZ_BAPY01000032.1, read on the forward strand.
CAAACGGATCACGATGATGCAGAGGCAAAGACATCAGGATCTGTAGGTGCTCGGTCTGTATTTGTAATAGAGAGAAACCTTCTTCAGGAATGGCTGCCAGAATATCGTTCATATCCGCATCCAGCTTTCCGATACGGATTTTGATCGCAATCTCCCAGAGTGACACGATACTCACCAGAATATCGTGAACCGGGTCTGCGATGATTTCCCGTGCAGTCTCACCCAGCCGGTCGGAGTCCGAAAGCCACCACAGCAACGCATGCGTATCAAGTAGAACCTTCACAGGTCGCGTTCCATGCTTTCAAGAAGGTCCGGCGGTATCTCATCAAAATCGTCGCTTATTCTGATCCGTCCGCGCAATGCGCCGGGTTGACGACGGGGGCGATAGGAAGAGGCTGGCGGCCGCAGTTCGGCTACGACCTGGTCATGAGACGTCACCAAGATCGTACTGCCCTGCCTGACCTGACGCAGATACGCTGTCAGGTTTCCCCGGAACTCCCGAACACCGATTTTCTGTGGTAATGGTGCATTATCTGAAAAATGCTGGCTCATGGTCTTCTCCCCATGTGTCATTTTAACATGTACACATAGGGAGGAGGTAGAGAATTCCTGAAGCATGTTTGTTTCAGAGATCAGTGGCTTCCGACAGAGCCAGAGCGTCCTCGACATCCACCCCAAGGTATCGAACCGTGCTATCCAGTTTTGAATGACCCAGCAGGATCTGCACGGCTCGGATATTACCGGTTCGTTTGTAAATCACGGCAACCTTAGTCCGGCGGAGCGAATGAGTTCCATACTCCCCTGCGATCAGTCCCACCGCCTGAACCCATTGATCCAAAAGCCGGGCGTATTGCCTTGAGAGGTGGACCCCATTTTTTAGACAGGGGCGTAAGCTATAGACCGGCCTGAGAG
>NZ_BAPY01000033.1:0-1870 GCF_025994195.1 Asaia spathodeae NBRC 105894
CAAATATGACAAACGAAAATACAAAAGACGCAACCGCATCGGGATCATGTTCGGTCGTCTCAAGGGCTGGCGGCGGGTCGCAACCCGCTACGACAGATGCCCGACCGTCTTATTCTCAGCCATATGCCTCGCCGCAACCGTCATGTTCTGGCTATGAGTCCTGAGCCTAGACGGGTAGCGTTTGATATGAAACAGTAGTCCGATGATCGACACCCTTAAACGCATTTGCGCTCTGCAACCTGCCTACTCGTCACAGAATACCTCACCGATGAAGGAACGAGGTATTCTCATTCGACAAACTCTTCCACAAGAACTTCGGGCATTGCACGATGAGTTTGCGGCTGCTCTTGGACCATTTGGTGCCGACCTGTCTTTTGAAGGACGAGATGGTACCGGGTTGAAAACATCATCGCCTTGGACACGCATCTTTGCTCGCAGTATGTCGCCTTCGGCTCGAGAAGGTTTCTATGTCGTCTTGCATTTTGCCGCCGATGGTTCTGCTGTGTTCATCACAGTCGGCTGCGGCTCGACTATCTGGGCGAATGGCGATCTACACCCAATCGAGGGCTCTGTACTAGATCGGAGGACACGATGGGCTCGTAGCATTGTTGCCGAACAGTTTGGAACTCTCGCTCCGTTTGATCAAAGCATTTCTCTTGGCGCGGCAAGTGATCTATCGCGTAGCTTTGAGCGGGCGACCGCACTGAGTCGCCGCGTATCAGTCGAAGAAATGGATGATCAATCTATAGAAACATTTCTCGTCCAAGCGGTTGAACGGTTGCGAGCGATATACGAGGCGCAGCATGCGGAGCGAGATATCTCTAGTGCTGCGGCGATTGAATTAGCCGTCGAACGCTTGGCTGCACCGTCAGCTACACGATTTACCGGACAAGGATTCGGTCTTACGGCTGACGAACGAAGGGTTGTTGAACTACATGCGATGGAGCTGGCAACAATAGCTTTGAAAAAAGAAGGTTTTTCAGTCGCGGACGTATCTACAACCTCTTCTTTCGATCTTCTAGCGAGCAACGCAAGTGAACAGCTAAAAATTGAGGTCAAGGGAACAACAAACGACAGCGGTGAGGCTATCCTTTTGACCCAGCGCGAGCTCCTCTTGCATCGGGAAGAAAAAGGGAAGACCGGTCTCATCGTAGTCTCGTCTATCAGACTAGATCGCAGCGCAACGAGCCCGATCGCAAGTGGCGGAAAAGTCGAGGTTCAACTGCGTTGGGACGTGGATAGCTGGGACGCTATACCATTGGCCTTCAGGTTGACCCGACGTGTTTAATGGTAGCGGTTTCTCCCACTGCAGATGCACGCTGGCAGAATCATCAACTCAAAAGATGATTTTTAAATTATCTGATTATAATATCTACCTTCATGTTGAAGTAATGAATAAATGAATAGACATGACCTGATATACAGACTTGAAAGATTTTTAAGATCTAAGCTTCAGTGTGGTTTTAAATGCGTCAATAGAGAGTTAAGCTTAAATATTACAGAAAATATAAAAAATATTACGGATATTGATGGGAAAGAGGTTATTGTAGATGGTACTGTTTGTCTGGTTGAGGAACAATTTTCTATTTATCTAAAAACTTATATTATGCTCCTTGAAGGGGATCTTCCGCAGTCGGAAGCTGAAGATATTTTTTCTGATGCAGAATGTCCAATATCTCCTGATGACAAAGTATTATTCGTGCTCCAATGGAGTGATTGAAAATTTTGTGGCATTTATATAATAGTAATTTTCTTATTATTTATAATTCATTTCAGGTAGTCCGCTCCTTCCCTCTACTGCCCTTACTAGGCTCAGGACCCATTGATTTGGATGGGGAAATCTGATTCAGGCTCTGTGAGGAGACTGAAG
>NZ_BAPY01000034.1:0-709 GCF_025994195.1 Asaia spathodeae NBRC 105894
GACCCATTGATTTGGATGGGGAAATCTGATTCAGGCTCTGTGAGGAGACTGAAGATGAGCGACCTGTTTTGGCTGACGGGCGAACAAATGGAGCGTCTGCGGCCATTCTTTCCCAAGAGCCATGGCAAACCTCCCGTTGATGACCGCCGTGTGCTGAGCGGGACCATTTTTGTGAACCGCAATGGTCTGCGTCGGCGTGATGCGCCGCGGGAATACGGTCCACACAAGACCCTCGACAATCGCTGGAAGCGTTGGGGCGACATGGGCATTTTCATGCGGATGATGGATGGCCTGTCTGCTACGCAAGCCAAGCCTCAGACGATTATGATTGATGCGACGTATCTCAAGGCGCACCGCACGGCTTTGAGCCTGCGGCTAAAAAAGGGGACCCAGGCCGCCTGATCGGACGGACAAAAGGTGGCATGAATACGAAGCTGCATGCGGTCACCGATCAGAACGGACGACCGCTGAGCTTCTTCATGACGGCGGGACAGATCAGCGATTATACCGGTGCCGCTGCTCTGCTGGACAGTCTTCCTATGGCACAGTGGATGCTGGCAGACCGAGGTTATGATGCTGACTGGTTTCGGGATGCGTTGGAGGGAAAAGGGATCAAACCCTGCATTCCAGGACGAAAATCCCGCGGGAAACCCGTCAAATATGACAAACGAAAATACAAAAGACGCAACCGCATCGGGATCATGTTCGG
>NZ_BAPY01000035.1:0-11105 GCF_025994195.1 Asaia spathodeae NBRC 105894
TCGCTCGCTCTCCGACAAGCTGATGCAGATGCACGGCGAGAACAAGGCCAGTGCGGAGGCGCGAGAGAAGGCGACGTTGCAGGCGATCGGCGCCGTCAGGACGGATCTGCACAAGATCGGCAGCCTGCGGGGCTGGGCAAGCTGGGCGCTGATCGTGACCGGCGCCGCCTTTGGCTATGTAACCACACATCTTGCGGGGTGGGTCCATTGACCGGCATCGACATAGCGACCGCGCTGATCTCGCGTGATGACTTCGAGGGGCTGAGCCTCAAGCCTTACCTCTGCCCCGCCAATTACTGGACCATTGGCTACGGCAATCGCTTCCTTGCTGACGGCACGCCTGTCACAGCGACGACGAAGCCGATCACCCAGGCGCAAGCCCTCGACTTGCTGCGGAACACAGTCGTGACCCTGCAGGAGAAGCTCCGCTCGTTCGTGACCGTCCCGCTGACGGATTACCAGGAGGGCGCCCTTCTCTCTTGGCAGTTCAATGTCGGCACCAATGCGGCCAAGGGCTCGACCCTCGTGCGACGCCTGAACCAGCGCCTCTACAATTCGGCCGCACAGCAATTCCTCGTCTGGGACAAGGCTACGGTGAACGGACAGCTTGTCGTCCTGCCGGGGCTGCAGCGCCGCCGCAAGATCGAAAGCGGCGTGTTCCTCGGGCGCGGTATCCCCACAACCGGAGCATCAGCATGAACTTCGACTGGCAGACGATCTTTCAGACCGTCCTTCCCTTCCTGCCCGCCTCTCTTGCCGGCGATGCGACGACGATCCTCACCTTCGTCGTGGCCCTGGCCGCCGTGATCGCACGCTACTGGCCGCGCCCGGCTGACGGGTCGAAGTGGCTCCCCCTTTACCTGCTCGTCAACAGCGTCGGCATGAACGGCAAGCACGCCACCAACGCGGACGACGCCAAGCTCTGACTGACGACACCGGCAATCGGGCCGGGATCAGTCCTCACCATCCAGAAGGAAAAGACCATGACCACCAGCGCGAACACGCTCGTCACCAAGCTCATCAAGCTGATCACCGATGCAGCTGGCAGTTCCGTCAGCACCGCCACCACGGCCAAGCTGACAGCAGCCGCAGCCATCATCGGCGAAGTCGGAGATCTGATTATTCCGTCGCTCGAGAACTCGAACAAGGACCTGTCGGCCATTCTCGACGCGATCAGCGCGATCGAGGACGATGCTGACAAGCTCGATACGGACATCAAGACGCTCGTTGCCGCCTTCAAGGGCACGAGCAGCACTGTCGCGCAGGCCGCGTGACCGTTGATCTCATTGCCGGGGCCGTGGCGTTTATCGTCGCGGCTCTCGGTGCCCTGATCTGGTACGCCAACCGGGCGGGGAAGAATGCGGCGTCTGTCAGCACGTCAGAGGCGGACAAGGTGCAGGCCGACACCATGACGCAGAAAGCGCAATCCATGGCGCAGGCTCAGGCCGACAAGCCAGCAACAGAAGATGCCGTGTTGCAGCGGCTTGAGGATGGCACGGCATGAGGTGGCTCGCTCTCGGGGCGCTGCTCGGGCTCTCCGCCTGCTCGTCGGTGCAGTATGTGCCCTGCCCTACCCTTGTGACCTATTCCAAGGCCGACCAAGCGGCGCTTGCTGCTGAGATCAAAGCGAGCCCGAAGCCGGAAACGGTGCGATGGATTGGGGACTATATCGGGCTACGGGACCAGGTGCGGGCTTGTCAGAAGTGACTAATGCATCAAGAAAGTCTTTGCGTGGTTTGCGCTTGATAACGATCCGTAGCCACTGCGACGTCTCTTATTTGCGGAAAGTACGCCCGGTAAACTGCGACTCAAAATATCCATCAGATTAAGCGGATAATGGACAGTTCTTCGCCGCGCTTTTTAGGGAGATCTTTAGTCTCGCCATAAGCACGCATCTCTGTCGCCTAAGATTTTTATGGCGCCCACGACAATCTTGCGATAGACTGACAACTAATTTGTCAACCAGAAAGGCCAGGGGGGTCACGTGAGCGAGATTATGTCGAATGCGCCGGTCTACTATGCAGTAGCGCAGGCACAATTCAATCCCGTTGCTGCAATGGCTAAGTATGTTGAGCAAATCCAAGATCAGCTGCGCCGCGCCGGATACTCGTTGTTCGAACCCCAGCAGATCATGCATTTGGTCGTGCCGGAACAGGGGCAGGGGCAGCCACAGAAGCCAGAGATTGAACAGACGAAGGCGTGGCTGATGACACGTAGTGATCGGACATCTGGGTTCGTTCTCACGCCCACTGGCATCACATATCACACGACCCACTATCAGACGCATAACGAATTTATTCCACAGTTGCTGCGCGGCCTAGCGGCGGTACATGAAGCGGTTTCGCTCGAGCACATTAGTCGACTTGGGCTACGATATCTGGATGCTGTGTTGCCACGCGCCGGCGAGACCATTGATCAATACCTCGTAGGCGGGCTGCATGGCATTGATTTCAATGCGCCTCGCCAGCATGCTATCAGTGAAACCGTGTTCTCTACAGAGAGTGGCCCGCTCGTTTCGGAGGGAACATTGGTCGTGAAGGTATATCAGATGACTGGACCTGTTGGTTTCCCGCCGGACATGCTTCCGGCTGGATTGGCGATGGATCCAAGGTTTGCGGTCAATCATGTGCCTGAACATAGCGTTATAGACACGGATCACTATGTTGCTGGCCAGTTGCCAGTGGAAATGGGCACGCTCAACGAACAGTTGGTTTCACTGCACGGCGCGATCAAATCGGTATTCAGTGCAACGACGACGGATTTTGCGCGCGGCGCTTGGGCTTAAAGGTTATAGGTCAAACACCCATGTATACAGCTACACTCGTTCATCGTCCCGTCTCGGGTCCTCGGCCTTTGCATGCTGCCGTCGGCGTCATCGCTTTTGCGCTTGGGGGCACCGGTAGCATATACGCATTCTCTCAAGCCAATGCGTGGGGGCCGGTTTTGGATGCGCGCATACCCAATTTTAGTGTCCGAACGTTAGGAGTGAGCACTGCACGCCCAGACATCCGCTCTGCCGCAGAACATATCGCAAATATTCGCCAGGTCCTGAACCCCGCTATTGCCGATTTAGTATCCGTTTTTGGCGTCTCTCGGCAGGCTATCTACAAGTGGATAAGCGGTGAATCTACGCCGGAGGATAATAAGTTAGAGCGCATTCGCTCTCTTAGCCTCGCCGCCGACGCCTTTCAGAAGGCTCAGGTAATGCGAGCCTCTTCTCTACTCAAAATGAAGGCGTTCGACGGACAGTCCCTGTTGGACTTGGTTTCCGTTGGAAATCTTGCGGACTCACACATCCAAGCGCTTATTTCCGAAGCGCAAGTCATGGACGCTGCTTATAGTCGCTCCGGCTTAGGAAAGTCGAAGGCTCGCCCGTCGGATGATTGGCGCACTGAGCTTTCCATTCCTGGATCCTCCGAGGGATGATGCGGAGGTGATGGATGCTCAAGCGTGAAACCGAATGGCGCCAAGGAGATCTTCTTTCTTCGGAAGCCACAGCCAGTCTGATGCCGTCGACCCGTACGATTGAAGAAGGCAGCCGTGCAGTTGTGATCACGCATGACTGCGATCTTCCGAACGATAGCGAAACCACGGTCGAACTCATCTTGGCCGAAGCGGTTGAAGCGCCGAACGCACAGTTCTTTTATGCGAAGAACCCTCGCACGCTTCATCTGCGTTATAATGTGGATGGTGGAAATTTTGTTGTTGTTGCGCTTCAACACGCAAAACGAGTTACAGTCACCAAGGAAGAATTTGAAAAGTACGCCGTCAAGGATGTTCATGCATCTCTGGCCGTTGCGGAAAAACGTACGCTTAAGCAATGGCTCGCTGCACGCTATGGCCGACCCGCCTTCCCCGATGCTTTTGAAAGACGACTGCGACGGGAGATAGCCAAAAAAAAGTCGGTGGAACGCGAGATAGGGAAGATCCTCGCCCCCGCATCCAAACACTTAGTGGGTCTATTCTTTGATCTAGGCGAGCATCGCACTGCCGAGATTGCAACAGGCGAACCGTATGGGCTCGAGATATCAGTCGTATACGACTCAACCGAAGGTGGCCCCGAGGCGCGGCAGTCCGCGGAAAAGATTGCCAGTGAGTTACATGCACTGTTCGAGTGCGCTTATGGCAAGCCAGACACGGCAACTGAGATCGCTATTGAGATCTGCGAAGCGATCGCCGACACGTCTCTCACTCTGGCCGACCTACGCCGCGTTGATCAGTGGCGGCTAGAGTACATCAGCTTGAGTGAAGATGATCACGGGTGTTTTTTACCCGTAGGTGAAACGCCTGCTTAGAATTATAGACGGCCTAATATAGTAATTTAGATTGAATATTCTTGTCGATTTAGTTTGCTTATATTATAAATATATCAATACGTTCGTGTAGAAAATGATTGACTATAATGAATAGTATTTCGATATTGATTTTACGCGCCCGCTCAATCAATTCTGTCCCGCCACGCTACCGAGTAATCCGGCGCCTGATGCGCGGGCGCTCCTGGGCCGCGATGCGGCCACATGTTCGAGCGCTTTAACTGCTCGGTGATCTTCTGGGCCAGGGCCTCGATCTCGGCCCCGGTCATCTTGGCGTTCACGCGCCTCGGCCTCCCCCGGTAGTCGAGCGATATCGACATACGGATCGCAAAGGTCACGTCTTCTTCGGAGGCTGGGGTCAGGTCTACCATGAGTGAGAACAGAACGCGAACTCAGGGGGTGAGTCAAATGAAATCCTCCCCCGCCGGTGTTAAGTGAGTGATATGTAGCGCGACATCAACTCCCTAGTTTTATCGGCTCGTTTTGGATACGGTATGACGTCGCTTGAGAACGCGTATTCCGAATCCCAATTGGAGACAGGCCGTGACACGATCATATGATGATTTGGCAGAATTAGCGGACAAAGATGTCATTTCCAGATTCGATAATTTCGTGAAGGGCCTTGTCGCTGACCTAAATTTGAACACCCAAGGCGTAAACAATTATATCTATAAAGAAAAAGTTAAGGGTGATATTGAAAAGTTTAGGAATTTTATTTTAGAAAGAGAAGGGCAATATTATAGTGATTATTGGAAGATGGAGCAGTCATTATCAGAGAGGAACAATTACCTCACTCAGATGGCGAGAGATTTAGAATCAACTAGGATAAGTTTGTTAAATGATCACCAAGAAAGAATGAACGCCCTAGACGCGGAGAGAGAGAAATTTACCAAAGAGTATCAGAGCGCTCTACAGGAGAATTCAAGTAGTTTCGTACAAACGACTGTAGAAGAACTCAAGATAAGAGAAAAGTATTTTTCTAGAAAATCTAATGGCTGGGCAATTTTAGGCGCGCTTATTTTGATGCTTGGATTATTAATTGTAATATACCTTAGCTTTATGGGAAGCTCTGTAAATCACAATGATATGTCGTGGCCTTCTTTATTATTCTATTCGTTTAAAGGCGTAATAATTCTTACTGTAGTGGGATTTCTTGCCAGATATGGTTTCGTTATGTCGGGAAATTTCATGCAGGAGTCTTTGAAGACTGATAACAGAATGCACGCGATCAAATTTGGTCAATTTTATATCAAGACTTATGGTGCGACGGCAAATTGGGAGCAAGTAAGAGAAGTATTTTCGAGCTGGAATGGAGATGAGAGAACTTTATGGGAGAAAAATATCCAATACGATGAACTCAATAATGCGATTCAAACTATTTCCAGCTTCGCAAATAAGATCAAAAGCGACAAAACGGCCGCCAAAGCGCCCGAGACAAAACGCAAAGATTGAGCGGCCCAAAATTCGCGATTCCATCGACCCCGCATCTCGATCGACGTCGAGTTTATTGGCGTTTTGCGATGGAATTCGACAGGTCCATGTGGACCACAAAGGAGTCGTCACCTATTGCAGGATATAGCTTTTGAGGGTGTCGGCAGTTGTGGACAGTTGCAGCTAGTGCGTTGAAATCGCCCATTTGGCGATGCCCTCTCACGGCGGCAACAGGGGTTCGAATCCCCTATGGGACGCCATTCGCTTTTCCGCAGTTTTCTGCGGGTTTCAATGGGTAAAGAGCAAAATCCTGATTTACCATATCGTTGATTTTGAGCCATTCCTGAGCCAATCAGGGAAATATGGCTCTTTGGTATCAGGGGCTTCGCATGAGCGAATCAGAAAGATCAGGCATCGATCCGGCTACAGGTAAACCGCTTCCCAAGGGCGTATGGTACCGAGGTGCGGGTCAGTATCAGGCCCGCAAGATGGTCGATGGCAAACGCCTGAGAAAGACCTTCGCATCCTCAGCACTGGCTCGTCGCTGGCTCACGGAAAAACGTGCCGAGGTCGATCTTCGCCAGTTCAAGGACACATCGTCTCTCGACAAGACACCCCTAAGAAGACTGGTGGGACGCTATCGCGACGAATGCATGGCCCATCGTCAGGCGGACCGCACTGGCCACATCCCTGCCCGGTGATGTCACGTTAACTGATGTAAGGTAGGCGACGCCCGAGAAAGAGATCTTCAGGGGCTGAGGGCGGTCGCGCTGCCCCACTGAGCGAAGGCCCGGATACAATGGATGTGCCGGGAAAGGGCAGTGGTGATGGAGGCGGATGGGACGAAGAGATTTCGGATGGCTGAAAAGACAGAAACGAAGCGCTGACACCCGCCCGGTGAACGGAACTTCTGCATGATGCGTTCGTGTTTTCGCAAGGGAAGATGACTGTTCTGCGCCCGGCGGTTCAGCCCTTAAGCGAGAGATGCCGGATCGCGAGACCAAGTCTGCGTCTTGCTGCTCCATAGAATTTCAGCATGTCAGTCATCATGTAACAGGGGCGTACCCCCTGCCGTTTCAAAAGCCAGGTCAACAGACGTCTGGCTGCTTTGATGTTCCGGCGGGTCTGCAGGATCTCATCGAGAATAATGCCCTCATGGTAGACAGCCCGCTACAGCCAATGGGGCTTGCCACGGATCGCGATCCGCACCTCGTCCAAGTGCCAGAGATCATCCGGTCTTGCAGCCTTGCGACGCAGGGAGCGGGCAAAGGCCGCACCAAACTTCAGGCTCCACCGACGGATCGTCTCGTATGAGACGACTATACCCCGCTCGAGCAGCATTTCCTCCATAAGACGAAAGCTCTAAGGGAAGCGGAAATATAGCCATAGCGCATGCGCTATCAGTTCACACGGAAAATGGTGCCGTTTGTAGCTCACAGATGACGTTCTCATCATCAGCGTCTATCATGGCGCAATTAATGTGACAGCGCCTCATATACATCTACTCAGAGCAAGACGCGCTGCTAAGCCTATCTCTTCCGCGCTGCTATCGGCGGGGATGACTACGTTATCCCCCTCAGAAAGTCCATCCAAAGACCATGCCTCTAATTTTTCGTGCTTCCATGGGATGATTATTATACTTCTTTCATCCTTCTCCACTTCACAACTTTTCATATTTTTGAACATGGCTTTTTTTGTCTTATAGCCAAATTTTTCCATGGCCTCCGCTACCCATTTTTTGTAACGCTCATCAGACTTTTTATAATCATACAAGGACATATCATACTCGAGATCTGGATGCGTCACTCCATCGGTTCTTCGCTCAGGGAGAACAAAACGACTCACACCTAACGCCGACAAGATAGCGTGCCCTAAGTCGGATTGGTCAGCATCGGTAGACAAATAGATGTCTTTTCCCAATATATCCCTGATCGAGGAGCGGTAACCCGACGAAGTTGATACATTTATGAATTTTTCATTCATTTTTATATTTGCCAAATACCGCCTCTCAACAATGCTCACTTTAGCTTCTATATCTTGAGTTCAATCCCTTTTTGAGCAGCATAGTCATACGCTCGCTTGATCTGATCCATTTGTGCAGCGCCAGTCTCGTACGGAATGGCCAGATCCAATTCTCTGCGGATAATTTTGCTCGATTCGACTGACCTTCCGCTCAAACCGTAACCCGAAAATTTCTCAAGAGTATCTATATTTCTTTTGATATCATAATAGACTCTTCTCGGGTTTTTCATTCTACTCGGTGTCATTGTCTCCATGGTTTTCGCACTGACCGCGAGGCCAGTAGATTCATCGAAAAAATCTATCGTTCTGAACAACTCAGGCAAGCGGCTCCCGGCAGGGAGTTCTTTTTCGAGGAAATCCTCAAACGGATAGCCTTGACCGCTTATGCCCTTACCCCAGACGACATTATGCTCGCTGGCGGGAACAACGCGCGTTCCGGGGATTAGCTCGAGTAGTTCCTTCTCTTTCGCAATCGCCTTGGCTTCTTGCCTCTCCTTAGCCAACTTGGCAGCACACATAGCAACCGGACCAAATTCACCAATACCGAACGTTACGATACCAAAGGCATCACCGGCAGCGGAGATGTAGTCACCCTTCGCAAGAGCGAGTCCAAGATGCAGCGTGTCAGCTACCATTCCAATCGGGCCGGGCATGAAACCGACTGCCTGCAGAGCGTAGTCGATCTTGTCTCCCGTGCTCATATTGCTTACGGTCTTAGCGAGAACCTCAGCATATGACGGAAGCCCCTTGTGCCCCGGCTCAGACCCGTCAAACGGTTTGCCATCTTTGTCGTATTCATGGATGTCGTGCGGTTTATCAACGTCGATATAGTCGGCACCAGGTGCATCAGGCTCACCCGCCTGGTTGAATTGCTGCATGGCAGAGCCAAAACCGGCGCCGTTCAACGCCTCGACGCTACTGTTTCCAACGCCGCCCACAAGGGCTCCCGTGGCAGCGCCAGCGCCGGAAGCAATCGCGTTACTGATCACATTCGCATAAAACTTGCTCAGATCCGCGTTCCCCAACTGCGTCAGGTTCAGAACCCAGTCCCGGCTCGCAATCGCTGCAGCGTCACTTAACGCCGTGCTCGCTGCTGCCACGCCGATATTGCCACCAGAAGCAGCTGCAACTGCCGTATTACCCAAGGTTTCGAGCGCAATGCGGCCCCAGGCATTCGAAAGATCCTCGGCACCGAAGCCTTTGATACCCGCCGCATCGAGATTGTCGGCAATCTGCCCGCCGAACTCTCCCACGAGCTGACTGCCCAGTCGCTGTATCTGCGCCTGATTGCTCAGCGCCTGGGCATCGAATTTGTTCTCCAGATGGCCATTCGCTTTCGCGACATCAGTCTCATAGCTGCCACTCCGGCTGCCTGCCTCGATACTGATATTGCCGGTGATGGCAGACTGGCTTTCGCTCGTCTCGTCATGTGAGCGGCCGCCGCCGATCATCCCTGACGCCCCCTTGGCCAGACCGGCGCCAATCATGCCCATCGGCCCCATCGACGAGCCCATCATGCCAGCACCACCGCTGAACGACATGCCTGTGGAAACGAGCTCCCATTGCGACACGTTTTCCAGCGATTCCGTCGTCAGCGAGCCCGTCTTCAGATGGTTCAGCGCCGCATCAGCCGTGCTGCTCAGCACGCCCGCTTTCAGCGTGGTGCCCCCCTCCACATCAACGCCCAGACCGCCCTCGCCTGCGTACAGACCCGACAGCACATCACCCGTCGAAACAAAATGGTCGGTTATCGTCTGATGGCCGTAGCTCGCACCCCCACCTGTCTTGCCACCCGCCCCAAAAACAGGAACCGATAGTGACGCGCCAAACTGCGACGAGGTGCTTTTGTAATCGGAGCGGTTCTGCGAACTCGTGATCGACAGCGATCCAGCACTGACGTCGATGCGCTTGCCGGAAACCTCCGCACCATCCAGCGTAACGGCGCCCGGCGTCGTGATCGTGACCCCATTCGTTGCCGTAAGCTTCGTATCGACCGCCGTCGCACTCGATGTCGTCACATGCGTCTTCGAGCCACCGACAGACGCCGTAACGCTGACACCGGCGCCGGATGTGCCGATACTTGCATTCGCACCGACAAAGGCGGACTTGCTCGAACTATGGCTCTCACTCGAACTCGTGTCATAGCCAGCGTGGAGATCGATATCCTTCTTTGCCGCTAGCACGATGTTCGACGATGAAATCTGCGCTGCCGTAGCACTGATATTGCCGTTCGTGGCGTCGCTTGCGTCATCGCCCCGTGCAACCAGCGTCGTGGTGCCCCCGGCTGTGAGTTTCGCACCCTCAACCGTTGTATGCGTTTGCGTCGCATCACGCTTGTTCGAATTATACCCGACGCCAGCCTGCACCCCGATCAGTTCGAGGTTATGGTCCGCGTCGGTCTTCGGACCCATTGCTCCAACCAGTCCCCCACTGGCCGTGTTCACTGCCTGCAGCGCATTCAGTGCTGCAAGCGTGCCGCTCCCCTTTCCAGATGCCTGGGTTGCAGCCAACGCGCTATTGACGACCTGCCCGACCACCGAACTCGGTGAAAGCCCGATGCTCTGCCCGATCGTCTTGTCTTTATGCGCCATGCTCTGTGTCTGGCTGTTCTCCTTGGCCAGCAACGAGATGGACGAGCCCGAGAGCGTCAGATCGTTAGCCGCCGACAATGCCGAGCCGTCTATCGTGAGTGCCTTGCCCGCATTGAGCGCAACACTGCCGCCCAGCGAGGCCAGAACCGACGGGGTCCAGACCGTGCTCGACGACGATGATTTGTCGTCGAGCATGCCATAGCCCAGCGTGCCCTGCGCGCCCTGGCTGCTCAGTGATATCCCTGCCACGTGATGCGACGCACTCGCCTCGCTCTGCGTCTTCGTGGCCTCCAGCGTCAGATTGCCCCCCGCAGAAAGCGAGACATTGCCCTGCGCGCCTATCAGACCCTTGAGGCTCATATCCCCGCCGGACAGCCCCGTCAGCGTGCCGCCGGACGTCACGTTCGAGCCGCGCTCGATCGACAGGCTCCCCTTGTCGATGAAGCTGCTATGCGTCAGGAAGCCCGACTTGCTGCCGGAGATGTCATGGCTGCTGCTGTCGGTGACAGATCCAAGATCGAGCGATTTGGCCGCAGACAGCACCATATTGCCCGTGCTGTCGATCGTCGCACCCGCCGATTTCAGATCGCCCCCAAGGGCCGCCAGAACCGCATTGCCGCCCGCGCTGATGGAACTCGTGTAGTTCTGCGTCTGGCTGAACGCGCTGCTGACATTGGCGCCCTTCACCGCCGTAGCCTGACGCACCGTCGCAGCCCCAAGCGTCAGGCTGTTGCCCGCCAGCATCGAC
>NZ_BAPY01000036.1:0-12799 GCF_025994195.1 Asaia spathodeae NBRC 105894
GTCACCACCCGAATTCAGGCGACCGCCATTGAAGGTGATGTCATTGCTGGCCGAGAGTGACGCCGCACCACTCGCCGTGATCGTGCCGACCGAGCCAAGCTGGCCCTGATTGCCGCCATTGACCAGATAATCGTTCAGCGTCGCGCTGTTGATGATCGAGCCGTTCTGCGCCACCAGGCTCACCGAGCCGCCCGCCAGCGTGCCCGTATTAGTGATGTCGCCATTGCGCGCCAGAATGCTCAGGCTGTTGCTGCCCGAAATCGTGCCGCTGTTCGTGACGCTCGAGCCCGCAAGCGACACGTCTTTCGCCGCAATCGTGCCGCCCGTCAGCGCGACATTGCCCGGGGCCAGATAGAGCTTCGGCGCCAGCACCGTCGCACCATTCACCTGCACCGGCACATACCAGACGATGTTCTGCGTCAGGGATGCTTTCTGCTCATCGCTCAGCGCCTGACCGAAAGTCAGCCCAAGGCGCTGCGCCTGATCCGCTCCGTTCGTGACCAGTGCCTGCATCTGAGAGGATGCGTTAACAAACGTGCCGCCCAGGAAGGTCTGGCCCGTCGCGGAAACAATCTGCTGCTGCACATATTGCTGGTCAAAATAGGAATCACCCAGGAACGTATAATCCGACGGTGTCTTGCCCAGACGATCCACAAGATATTGCGAGCCGTGATATCTGTTTGCGTGTCGTTTTTAAATTCGATCTGCTTCTTCAGAAGTGCGCTCTACGAAAATTTTCATGCAACTCTCTTGCTTCGGCTCATATACATCTACTCAAAGCAAGACGCGCCGCTACGCCTATCTCTTCCGCGCTGCTATCGGCGGGGATAACTACATTATCCTCTTCAGAAATACCATCCAAAGACCAGGCCTCCAATTTATTATGAAACCATGGTTTTATTTTCATATTTTCACTACTCTTTACTACATCACAATTTTTCATATTTTTGAACATGGCTCTTTTTGTCTTATAGCCAAATTTTTCCATGGTTTCCGTTACCCACTTTCTATAACGCTCCTCCGTCAGGATATAATTATGGAGGGGTGCATCGTATTCAACGTCAGGGTGGACTACGACATCATTGCGAGGCGCTGGAAGCACAAACCTGCTGGCGCCAAGGGCAGACAATATTTCCAATCCAAAATCTATATTATTTACCTCTGGAGAAAGATAAATATTTTCTCCTGAATAATCATACTGGAATATTCTATATCCAGAGTGCGTTTTTAAATTTATGAATTTCTCATTCATTTTTATATTTGCCCAATACCGTCTCTCAACAATGCTCATTTTAATTTCCATACTGTTAGGTTAATTCCTTTTTGAGCAGCATAGTCATACGCTCGCTTGATCTGCTCCATCTGCGCTGCACCAGTGTCGTACGGAATGGCTAAATACAGCTCCCGGCTTTTTACATCCTCCAGAGGGACCGGCGTCCCCTTTGAAGTCCCCCCCCTTGAAGGCGAACAAGCTATCTATATTTTTTTGACATCATAATAAACTCTATGTCCCTTTCGAGGGCTTCGCCTACCTCACGCTAGTTAACGTGACAGCAGCGCCATAGGCACTTCGGCAGAATGTTTTATAATGCAGACTTATTATTAAAGTAATCTATTATTTCAGAGCACACTTTTTTAGAAGCTAATTCCTGGTCATCATCGTCGATCGTATAAATAATTCGCTCTATTTGATTTTCAATTTTACTAAGGAACTGAGCGCAATGCCGATTTTCGTACGAATATATGATATCCTCCGTCAACCTTATCTTTGCTTGCACAAATAGTAAATCAACACCTCCTTTTATATATGATCGACACACATCAAGGAGACTGGATATTTCTCTATTATACTCTTCCATCAATTCACCTTTAAAACGCTTATTATAATTTTACCTGCATTTTCGATGACCACCTCCACGTCGCCAGACAAAAACTTTACTCTCTCAGAGCCCTTTTGGAAATTGGGGGTATATTGCTTTGCACCGGGTATGAAAGGTGATTCACCCTTGGGATGTGGACACCTCAAGCCCGAGCACGCATGGCCGCTCTATCCTGCAAGACGAAGCGCTACCCATCTGATCTGACCGACGAAGAGTGGGGACAGATTGCGCCTCTGATGCCGCCTGCGAGCCCGCGAGGGCGCAAGCGGAGCGTCGATTTTCGGGAGATACTCAACGCCCTGCGCTATCTGGTGCGCTCAGGCTGCGGGTGGGAGATGCTTCCTGTTCATTTCGGCCCCTGGCAGACAGTCTACTGGTGGTTTCGCCGTCTGATGCGCCGGTTCTTGTTCCGTACGATCCATGACGTCTGCACGATGCTCGATCGTGAAGCTGAAGGGCGTGAAGCGAGCCTGACGGGCGGTGTGATCGACAGTCAAAGTATCAAGGCGCCGCACGCAAAGACGCGAGGCTATGACGCAGGCAAGAAGATCGTCGGGCGCAAGCGGCATATCGCCGTCGATACCGACGGCCGCCTGCTGATGGTGGGCCTGACGCCCGCGGATATTTCCGACAGCGCCGGCGGCCAGATGATCCTGGACGCGATCCGCAAGCGCTGGCCGTGGGTGAAGCACCTGTTCGCCGACGGTGCCTACGACCGGGCGATGCTCATGGACAAGGCAGCATTCCAGAACTTCAGCGTCGAGGTCATCCGACGCTCGGACGGCGCGAAAGGCTTCGAGGTTCTGCTCCGCCGCTGGGTCGTCGAGCGGAACTTCGGCTGGATGACCCGCTGGCGACGTCTCGTGCGGGATTACGAGCAGCGCGTCGATGTCTCCGAGGCCATGATCCACATCGCCATGGGCAGCCTCATGCTACGCAGAAACGCCCACCCGGGAATTTCCAAAAAGGCTCTCAGATCCTATAAATCTTTGTCAACGTGACCTAACCGCGAATTTCGTAGAAATTTACTATCGGCCCATAATTACTTTCATCATCTATATAATTAACGACGAAATTTCGGTCTGGGAATGTTTTTTTCAAGGATAAATCCCAAGAAAATGCAATTATTTTACCAATATCTTTAGCAATATCATCATCTACACGAATTTTGTTTCCATCAAATAATTCAAATATATAAATTTGGTTAAAACTTTCTTCGTCGAATTTTTTATTTTTACTGTCTTCCATTCCTTTTTTTGCAGCTTCTGGACTAATGGCAACTCGCGCAAATACATAATCGTTTAATAAGAAAAATTCAGGAAAAAGAACTTTAGAGAACACAATGCAGTCAGAAGGATTACAATTATAACTCATGTAAAAAACCAACGGAGATTCAGAATCATTTATGCAAGGACCAAGCCAATTGGTATATTTGATTGGATCTTTAACGTTGGGTATTGTGTCTATTTTTTTCAAGGTATTTCATCCACTCTTGCTTCTCTGGGCTTTGATCCTTTAGGCTTCTGCGCTCTAATGGAACCATCTGGCAGAGTATTCCTACCATATTCAAGCACATGCGGGGTTTCTACCCCGGCATGGGCTCTCCCTCTAACGTCAACTCTTTTCAAGATGACTCCGTCCTTATCATATGTCGCGTAAACAGTGATATTTCCTTGGTTATCCGCTCTATAAACAGTCCCGTTTTTGGGTCCGCCCTCCATTGGCACGTCACCTCGCCATTTGATTGCGTTTTCGAGCGGACCTCCTCGTAAATCTCTCTCGTTTCTAGGCTCTGGATAAGATGGTTTTCCCTCGTTGTTAGGCGGCGGAACGTCGTTTTCGTCGTCAGGTGGTGGGTTTTTTTCATCTCTATCGCCTGTATCCGGCTTACGCTCCCCAGACGTTCCACCACCTCTTTCGCCCTCTCCTTCGTGCCTAACACTTCCAAAAATATTACCTGCTTCGCCCTCATCTCTCGTGGCCTCCCTCATTTTTCTCAGGCGGGAAAGGGCTAAAAGAAGTTTTGGGTTGAAACCGTCAATGACCGTTGCTCCCGCAAAACCCAGAGTAAGTGCCGCCTCTTTTTTATCTCCATCCATGTACTGCTTGGCAGCTAGCCCAGTTCCAAATCCCGCACCAAGAATGGTCGGCAGGTTACTGCCACCAGTTAGAAGTGCGTTACCAACTTCAGAGGCCGTTATGCCGTAGCGGAAATCAAGGCCAGGAGCCATGTGATGCCGGAGGGCAGTAACTGTAAGAGTGTCATTGCCATGGTTGTCATTATAGGCGCTAATCTTCTGACCGTCTGTCCTTGTGCCACTCTGATCAGGGTCTGTGAGATCATAAGAGGCGAGCCCATGAGCATAGTGATGTTCGCCTGTCAGAGTTTGATCACCCGAGAGGCTGGATCCGACATTTCCGGATGACGTATTCGCGTTTCCGTCCTGGCCCCGTTTCGCTGCGACAGCAGAATTAGCCTGCGCTACTTTGGTATCCGCAATGCTTTTATGCACCGCAGCCGAAGCCTGATCTGCCTGATATTTGTCGTAAGCGGCGGCGCCGATTTCGACCGCGCTTTCT
Source organism: Asaia spathodeae NBRC 105894 (assembly GCF_025994195.1). Lineage (NCBI taxonomy): Bacteria > Pseudomonadati > Pseudomonadota > Alphaproteobacteria > Acetobacterales > Acetobacteraceae > Asaia > Asaia spathodeae. The sequence continues at coordinate 4,461 of NZ_BAPY01000036.1, forward strand.
GCCAGCGTCTGGCCTGCAGTCTGGATCTGAAGCGTTGTGTTCAGCTTCTTTGCGTCGAAATCATTGTCCAGATGCCCGTTCGCGCCTGCAAGATCGGTGCTGTAATGCCCCGACGTGCTGCCACTTTGCACATCGATAGTGCCCGTGATGACCGATTGCGTGACGCTGCTCTCGCTGTGGTCTTCATGACCCACAGCAAACGTGCTGGTCTTGAGCACATCTTCCGGCGCTTCGCCCTTCGAATACCCGCCGCCCGCCGAGACGCTCGTGCCGCTCCAGCGCGAGATGTTGTCCAGGCTCTCCGCCGTCAGGCTGCCTGTGCTGAAATGATTGCGCGCCGCTTCTGCCGTGCTGCTGATTACGCCACCGGTCAGATGTGTGTTGCCGGACACCTCGACATCAAGACCATCGTCACCCGCGTAAAGGCCCGACTGGTCCTTTCCGGTCGAACGGTATTCGTCCGTGATCGACGTGTGCGCCATGCTCGCGCCACCGCCTACATGCGCACCGGGTGTCAGGGGAACTGCAATGCTCGCCCCGGCAGAGGTCGAATGGCTTTCGTAATGCGCCGTATCCTGCGGGCTCCTGATAACCAGATTACCCGTCTGCACACCGATATGACCGCCAGAGACCACCGCGCCATCAAGCGTCGTCGTGCCGGGCGTGGTCAGTGTGACACTGTTCGTGCCAGTCACTGTCGTCACAACATGAGTCGTGCTGTCAGACTGGCTGTGCTGCGTCGAACCACCCGCTGACGCCGACACGCTGGCACCCGTGCCTGTCATGCCGACACTGGCACGCACCCCGACCGAGACGCCAAAGGAACTGCTCGACCCTTCCGTCTCGCTTTTCTCGACGCCCGATTGCAGCGTGATGTCCTTGCTGGCTGCCAGCACCACATCTCTGCCCGACAACTGACCCGCCGTGACACTGATCGAACCGTTCTGCGCATCCGCAGCATTGTCACCACGCGCCACCATGGCAAGCGTGCCACCTGCGCTGGCAGACGAGCCCTGCAGCGTCGTCTGGCTTTGCTGCGATGCCGTCTTGCTGGTCGAGAAACCGACACTCGCCTGCACGCCGATGATGTCGTTCTTCCACGCACCGCTCGGATAGGCCCCTGCCTCACCCACCGCCGTCTGAAGGCCGCCAAGCACCCCGAGCACACCGTTTTCCTGCTTCGAGGCCGCAAGCGCGCCATTGACCGCCTGCCCAACCATAGAGCCCGGCGAGAGCCCGATACTGGCGCCGATACTTTTTTCCTTATGCGCCGTGCTCTGGGTCTGGCTGTTCTCCTTGGCCAATAGCGAGATGGACGAGCCCGACAGCGTCAGGTCATTCGCCGCCGACAATGCCGATCCGTCGATCGTGAGTGCCTTGCCCGCATTGAGCGCAACACTGCCGCCCAGAGAGGCCAGAACCGACGGAGTCCAGACCGTGCTCGAGGACGATGATTTGTCGTCGCGCATGCCATAGCCCAGCGTCCCCTGCGCGCCCTGGCTGCTCAGCGAGATCCCTGCCACGTGATGCGAGGCACTCGCCTCACTCTGCGTCTTCGTGGCATCCAGAGTCAGATTGCCCCCCGCAGAAAGCGAGACATCGCCCTGCGCGCCTATCAGACCCTTGAGGCTCATATCTCCGCCGGACAGACCCGTCAGCGTGCCACCAGACGTCACGTTCGAGCCGCGCTCGATCGACAGGCTCCCCTTGTCGGTGAAGCTGCTATGCGTCAGGAAGCCCGACTTGCTGCCAGAGATGTCATGGCTTGTGCTGTCCGTGACAGACCCAAGATCGAGCGATTTCGCCGCAGACAGCACCATATTGCCCGTGCTGTCGATCGTCGCCCCCGCCGATTTCAGATCGCCCCCAAGGGCCGCCAGAACCGCATTCCCGCCCGCACTGATGGAAGACGTATAATTCTGCGTCTGGCTGAACGCGCTGCTGACATTGGCGCCCTTCACCGCCGTGGCCTGACGCACCGTCGCAGCCCCAAGCGTCAGGCTGTTGCCCGCCAGCATCGACAGATCGCCTCCCGAACTCAGGCGACCGCCATTGAAGGTGATGTCATTACTGGCCGAGAGCGACGCCGCCCCACTCGCCGTGATCGTGCCGACCGAGCCAAGCTGGCCCTGATTGCCGCCATTGACCAGATAATCGTTCAGCGTCGCGCTGTTGATGATCGAGCCGTTCTGCGCCACCAGGCTCACCGAGCCGCCTGCCAGCGTGCCCGTATTGGTAATGTCGCCATTGCGCGCCAGAATGCTCAGGCTGTTGCTGCCCGAGATCGTTCCGCTATTCGTGACGCTCGATCCCGCAAGCGACACGTCTTTCGCCGCAATCGTGCCACCGCTCAGCGCTACATTGCCTGGGGCCAGATAGAGCTTCGGCGCCAGTACCGTCGCACCATTCACCTGCACCGGCACATACCAGACGATATTCTGCGTCAGGGATGCTTTCTGCTCATCGCTCAGCGCCTGACCGAAAGTCAGCCCAAGGCGCTGCGCCTGATCCGCTCCGTTCGTGACCAGTGCCTGCATCTGAGAGGATGCGTTAACAAACGTGCCGCCCAGGAAGGTCTGGCCCGTCGCAGAAACAATCTGCTGCTGCACATATTGCTGGTCGAAATAGGAATCACCCAGAAACGTATAATCCGACGGTGTCTTGCCCAGACGATCCACAAGATATTGCGAACCATGAAACGCCGTCAGGCTCGTATAGGCCGGGTTCGTCTCGACCAGATAATGCGCCTGGGGCGACGGGTTGGGCACATAGAGCGCGCTGCCTGCCGGAATGGAGGTAATCACCTGCATGACCGACGGATCGGCGCTGTTCAGAAAGCCCGGAAGACGCAAATTCTGCGCTGCATCCGCTGCCGTCTGGACGCCTTCCTGCGGAAGCACACCTCCACCAGCAAGAGAGGGCGCCGACCCACCGGATGATGGACGACCGCCGGAAAGCCCGTTGCCGCCCTGACCCGGCTGGAGCCCTCCGGGTGTGATGCTGCCCCCTGTTTCGGGTCGTCCCCCCGCCAGTCCATTACCCTGACCTGGCGCAGTCAGCGATCCACCACCGTTGTGCTCAAGATCGGTGTTACCACCGCCAGCGAGAGCACCCGTATCGAACGCACCAAGCCCGTCATGCCCTGACTGGGCTGTCGCCTGTTGCCCGGAGCCAGTCAAGAACCCGCCATCTAGCCCAGTGCCCGATATGCCTCCCTGCGCCCCGGCGCCGCCAGAAATGCCCGTATCGATATTCCCTGTCGGGCGATCGGCACCGGGCAATGTCAGGGCACCGCCACCTACGGCATGACCGTTCATGCCAGGCGCCGTCACACCACCCGGCGTACCACCCTGGTATTGCGAGGCGGCGGCAAGCTGTGCGGCGGTCGCATGCTGGATAATCGTGCTGTTATTGATCTGCCCTGCAAAATCGCCGATCAGGCTGTTGGCGGCCACGATCGTGCCAGACAACCCGTTTGAGCGGCTGCTGCCCCAGATCTGGCTTGGCCAGGGCCAGCCACCACCCGATCCAACCTGCCAGCCACCAGGAAACCAAGGATTGGCCGCCTCACCGGGGGGCATGTACCAACGGCAGGAATTTCCGTTATAGCAGGTCAGCGTATAGGTAACGCTCGTGTCGTACCCGACATTGTTCAGCGAGCCACCCTTGAGCGACATGTTGTTGCCAGCAGCCAGATGGCTGGCATCATTGGTAATGGCGCCACTGGTCGTGACGATCAGATCATGCCCTGCTGAAATGACGGAGGGTGCGTTCGAGGCTGTGGCCAGAGACCCGACGCCGGTTACGACAACCTTCGAGGCGGCAGTGCCACCATAAAGCGCAGCGAGCACGTAGCCCGATCCCGGTTTGCCATCCGGCGTCAGCAAACCGTCAGGAGTCTGGATAGCCAGGATCTTCTGACCCCAGTAATACTGCCCCGTATTGCCAAGATTCGAGGGTGTCGGCGGGTTTGCCAAAGCCTGATCGTAGGTCTGGCTATAAACAACCTGACCCTGCTGGTAGGTGACACCGCCAATGATATCATTGGTCAGGGACCGCGCGCTGATGACCACGTCGCCCTGAGCGCTTCCGGTCAGAATCTGGCCAGAACTGTTCGTGATGTCCCCGGCAAACTGGCCCGACCTGCCTCCAATCGTCAGATCGCCTGCATCGGACAGGATAGCCCCCTGACGGTTGGTCAGATTTCCATCCAGCGCGATCTGCACGCCCTGCGTACCGCTGATCAGCCCTGTATTGGTCAGATTTCCGGGTGTCGAGAGAGACAGGGCAGCGCCTGCGATAAGAGCGCCGTTATTGGCAATATCAGGCGCTATGGCGGTGATCCCGCCACCCGCAATGACGCCAGCCCCGGCATTGATGTGCCAGCCGGAATCCAGCGTGAGGCGTGCGTCGCCTCCGGCAGAGAACAAAAAGCTCCCGACATCCTGTGCCGTGGAGAAATCGAGGTTACGCGTGGCCTGGACCACGCTGGTTCCCGTGAGCGCGCTGGTATAGAGCGTCAGATCCCGTCCGGCCTGAAGCGTACCCCCGGTGAGATCGAGCTGGCGCATACGTGCGCCCTGCCCGGCAGTGAGGGACAGGTCGCCTCCTTGCGTCAGGATCGTGCCCTGAGAGCTCTCAACCTGCTGCGCAGCAACAGCAAGGTCCGACCCGGCCTGCAGGCGCCCCCCGTTATTGATCAGGTCGTCAAGCGCATGGCCTGCCCCATCTCTGGCGATGGACAGCGCGCCACCGACAGCAAGAACCTGGCCCGCATCATTTGACAGACGACCGGTCTGAAGCGTGATGTCGCGCCCCGCCTGCAACAGGCCATTGTCATTGGCGATAGATCCGGCCGCGATGCGGACCGATCCGTCCGTGCCGATAATGCGCCCGCTCTGATCGTTGCGCAGGGACGAGGCCGTGAGTGACACCAGCCCCTGACCGGAGCCAATCTGCCCGCCGCGATTATCAGTGTTGGCCGTATTCAGCGTTACATCGGCCAGACCATAAATCAGGCCGTTATTCGTAAGGTCTCCAGGCAATGACAGTGAGAGCGCGCCGCCCGAAAGCATGAGATTGCTGTTGGTGAGCCGTGCTGCGTTCAGCGTCAGCTGGTCTCCACGGGCGGTGATTTCGCCTGCATTATCGAGCGCACCCTGCAAAACAAGTGTTGCATTGCCATTGGCAACGATCCCGGCCTGAGCCGCATTCTCCAGAGAGCTGGCCCGCACCGACAGCAGACTCCGGGACGATTCGGTCTGGATCACGCCTCGATTGATCAGGGCAGCACCGCTTGTGAGGGCAAGATTACCCTGCGTGCTGGCCATGATGCCGTGCTGGTCACTCGAGACGCTGCCAGCCTGCACTGTCAGGTCACCCACCGAGGCGATCTTTCCTGCGTTAGTGAACTCGTTGGTCACTGTCAGCCCCATGGACTGACCACTTGTGACCTGACTGTTTTCTCCCCCTTGATAGGAACCCGCATCGAGCGTGACCGCTCCTGTCGCCTGGATGGCGCCATTCGTATTGGTCACGCTACCGTTGCCTGACCCACGAAGAGCCAGATCGCCCGCCTGAGCCAGTATCTGACCATTGTCATTGGCAAGGTCGGTAAAGCCGATACTGACAGGCCCGTTACCCTGAATAATCCCCTGGGTATTGGTCACACTGTCGATCGCATTGGCCACCCCGATAGACACAGAAGTCGATTTCGATAGGACAAGTCCCTGCGTGTTGTCGAATTGTGGCGCGGCCAGCACCACAGAGCCGTCCGCCTGAAGGACACCGCTTTTATTGGTTATGGCCGTACCGGTCAGCGTGAGCAGGCCGCCCTGCGCAATGATCCGTCCCGACCCGTTGATGATACGCGCAGCGTCAAGCGTGATATCACCGCTTGCCGTACCTATCTGCCCGCCAGTGTTGTCAAACTGACCAGCCATGCGCGCCACGACGCCTGCGTCAGCGTAAATCACCCCGCTATTTGTCGCGCCGTTCTGAACGGTGAGCCGGGTCTGGGCAACGCTTCCGAGAAAACCTGAATTCGCAGCGTCCTGCGCATTGAGCGTCAGCGCACCCTGACGCGAGACGAATGTCCCCGTATTGCCCAGGCTGCCTGTGATTGACGCACCAATGTCACGTTGCGCGGCAATCGTGCCGCTGTTCTGGAGGCCTGATGCCTCGAGCGTCAGGGTACTCAGATCGCCAGAGGCCTGGATGGCGCCCGCATTGGTAATGGCCTGGGCCGTCAGTGCGAGAGTCTGGCCTTTTGCCGAAATGACCGCAGGCGAGTCAGCACTTTGACCGGCGAGGTTGGTAATACTATGGGCTGCAAGGGCGAGGTTACCCCCGGCATCGATATGACCCGCATTGACGACATCGCCACTCAGGGACAGCCCCATATCGCCGCTGGAAGTCAGCATCGAGGTGATGGAACCAGTATAGGCGCCTGCACCAAGGCTCAGATTTCCGGCACTCTGGATGATCCCGTCCGTGTTATCGAGCGCACCATCACCAGAAAGCGCAAGATCCATCCCGCCTGCGGTGGTCAGGATCGTGCCATTGCTGTTTGTCAGGGAATTCGCCTTGAGCGACAGCATTGAAGACGCTTGCAGGGTCGAGGCATCGTTCACAACTGCCGTACTCGGCATGCCCTGTCTGCCTGCAATATCGAGTGCGCCGTCACGGGTCAGGATCTGCCCGCCTGCCCGATTGGTCAAATTGGCAGTCTCAATGGTCTGGCCCGTCTGGCCCTGCAGAATGCCGCCCTCATTAAGAAGCGTGTCCGTCCTAATCTGCAGGTCTTTGCGGGTCGAAAGAATGGTTCCACCCACATTCGTCAGACTACCGGTATCAATCGAAACCGTGCCTGTATCGGCCCCAATCTGGCCCTCACCACGATTTGCCAAAGTGCCGGCGGCCAATGTAACGCCCTGCGCTCCATAGAAGGTGCCCTCATTGAGCACTGAACTGGAAAGCTGCAGCGACAGCAGATCCGACGCTGCCATAGTCCCGCCGTTTTGCAGCGACGACGCATTGAGGGTGAGACTGCCGTCGAGGGCACTCAGCTTGCCGGTGTTAATCGCGACATCGCTGACCGAGACAGTGACGTCTCCATTACCGAGGATATTCCCGGTATTCGTCAGCCCCGCCGTAACAATCGTGAGTGTCTTTCCGGCTGCCGAGCTCTGTATGATACCGCTATTGGAAAGTGCATCTGCGCTATGCGCATTAGTCGTGAGCGTCAGATCGCCATTTTTCGCAGCAATCAAGGCTCCCGCGCCATTGATCAACCGGTCAACCGTCAGAACAAGGTCGGCACCGCTGGAGATGATGCCCTGATTATCGAGATCGCCTGAGACCGATAGCGCCATACCGCCATTCCCGAGTAGGGAACTGCTGGCGTCAGACTCATAATGCTGTGTGGCGAGGGAGAGTACGCCGGTCGCACCGATCGTACCCCCCTGGTTGAGTACGGTAGAAAGGGGGTCCTTTCCGTTGTGCAGGATAAGATCCGACCCCAGGGAGAGCACAGCCCCGCCATCACGATTATCGAGGGAACTGATGGTGGCCGTAACCTTGTCCTGCCCCTGTATGGTGCCAGCGCGGTTATCGACATCTCCCGAAATCAGGGACACGCTGCCCTTTGGAGAGATAATTTTGCCCTGGGTATTGGCAACAGACCCGGCAGAGACAGAAACCGCGCCACTCCCCGAACCGATCTGGCCGTCACTGTTATCGAGCGTGCCACCCGCCCTGATCGTCGTACCCGTCGCGCCATAAAGCGTACCGCTATTGCGCAGGGCATCCTGAACGGACACGCTCAGCAAGCCGTTTTGCCCACCGATCTGACCGGTTGAGGACAGCGCTCCCGCCGTCAGTGACAGATCCCCCTTGCCTGCCAGCAGCGACCCACCGACCGACGCCAATCCGTCCATGCGCAAGGTCAAGCTGTCGGCAGACTGCACAAGGCCAGACCCGGCATAGCTCGCGCCATTCAGAGAAACGGCACCCGCATTCAGCGTGCCGAGCTGACCGTTATTGGTCAGACCTGCGCCCTGCGCCGTGATCAACAGGCCGTCAGTCGTCGCAACGATCTGGCCATTCGCACCGTTACCCAGTCCGCCCTGCGCGCTAAGCCTCATACCTTGCGCCGACAGGATCTGGCCATCATTCTGAACAGTACCCGAAGCGGTGAGGTCGAGCGTGGCATCCGACGCTACAGACGCCCCCTGTGCGGCGTTATATCGTGCCAGCGTCGCTGTCAGAGGCCCGGACGCATATAGGACACCCGACCCGTTATTCGTCAGCGTCTGCCCCGAGACAGACAAGGCGCCGCC
>NZ_BAPY01000037.1:0-101225 GCF_025994195.1 Asaia spathodeae NBRC 105894
GGCCGAAAGCGTGCCGTCACTATTGTCGATATCGCCCGATACGGTCAGACTGAGCGCACCAGAAGAGGCGATGATCCTGCCCCGGTTATTGGCAACAGAACCTGCCGTGACAGAGACCGCACCATTCCCCGAACCAATCTGGCCATCACTATTGTCAAGCGCACCACCAGCCCTGATCGTCGCACCCGTCGCGCCATACAACGTGCCGCTATTGCGCAGGGTATTGCGCGACGAAAGCCTGAGCGCACCTGCCTGGGCACCGATCTCTCCGGAAGACGAGAAATCATCGAATGACAGGGTCAAATCGCCTTGCCCTGCCAAAAGCGAGCCTGTCATCGCAACATTGCGGACCGCCGCAATATCCAGCCCATCGGCAGATTGCACCAGACCGGCGCCCGTCATTTCCGCCGCCCGAACCTGCACAGTGCCTGTGTTGACCGTGCCTATCTTGCCATCATTATTAAGGCCTGATCCCTGAGCGGATATGTCGAGATTACCGTCTGAAGCGATGATCCGCCCCTCAGACCCGTTGTCGACACCACCCTCAGCCTTGACTGACATGGCGCTTGCAGATTGCACCAGGCCCTGGTTCTGAACATTCCCTGAAGCGGTGAGGTTCAGTGTGGCATCCGACGCCAGAGACGCACCCTGCGCGGCTCGATACTGTGCCAGTGTCGCGGTCAGGGGGCCGGAAGCATAAATGACGCCCGACCCGTTATTTTTCAGCGCCTGCGCCGAGACAGACAAGGCGCCGCCCCTAGCCGAGAGCGTACCATCGCTATTGTCGATATCGCCCGATACGGTCAGACCGAGCGCACCAGAAGAGGCGATGATCCTGCCCCGGTTATTGGCAACAGAGCCTGCCGTGACAGAGACCGCACCACTCCCCGCGCCGATCTGGCCATCACTGTTATCGAGCGCACCACCCGCCCTGATCGTCGCACCCGTCGCACCATAAAGCGTGCCGCTATTACGCAAGGCATCCTGAACGGACACGCTCAGCAAGCCGTTTTGCCCACCGATCTGACCGGTTGAAGACAAGGCACCAGCAGTCAGCGACAGATCGCCCTTGCCTGCCAGCAATGACCCACCGACCGAGGCCAGTCCATCCATACGCAAGGTCAGGCTATCGGCAGACTGCACAAGGCCAGACCCCGCATAGCGCGCGCCATTCAGAGAAACGGCACCAGCATTCAGCGTGCCCAGCTGACCGTTATTGGTAAGACCTGCGCCCTGTGCCGTGATCGACAGACCGCCCGTTGTTGCAACCATCTGCCCGTGGGCATCATTGACCAGACCACTCTGTGCGGCGAGCGTCATGCCCTGCGCCGACAGGATCTGTCCATCATTCTGCACGCTGCCCGAGGCAGTAAGATCCAGAGTAGCATCGGACGCCACAGACGCACCCTGCGTGGCGTTATATTGTGCCAGCGTCGCTGTCAGAGGGCCGGACGCATAAATGACACCCGACCCGTTATTCGTCAGCGTCTGCCCCGAGACAGACAAGGCGCCGCCCTTAGTCGAAAGCGTGCCGTCACTATTGTCGATATCGCCCGATACGGTCAGACCGAGCGCACCGGAAGAGGCGATGATCCTGCCCCGGTTATTGGCAACAGAGCCTGCCGTGATAGAGACCGCACCATTCCCCCCACCGATCTGGCCGTCACTGTTATCGAGCGCACCACCAGCCCTGATCGTCGCACCCGTCGCGCCATACAACGTGCCGCTGTTGCGCAACGCTGTCTGCACCGAGAAAGACATGGCACCGGATACAGCCTGGATCGTGCCAGAATTGCTCAGAGACTGAAGAGCCGCTCCCGACAAACTGTAAGCCTGAATATTGCCCGAATTGGCCAGGGATGGACTGTTTTCAAAAGACAGATCCTGCCCGGCGATAATGCTCCCGGCATTACCAAATTGCGTCGCCGTAAAGTGCATGGCGTCACGCGAGGCGATACGACTTGTTTCATCGTTAGCGATCGCGTTGGCGGTGATCGAAAGAGCCCCGCCCTGGGCCGCAAGTTCACCCCCGCTCTGTGAAAATTTACCGTTTGCCCGGAGTGAGACCGAACTGCCCTGTGACGCAATTTGTCCACTATTGGCGATATCTCCTGCGCTTTGCAGGTCGAGTTGTCCCTGTGCAGCCAGAACGCCGCCGGTCTCATTACCGATAGACTGCGCGGATGCAGAGAGAGCGCCGCCGCTCGCTGCGAGCGTACCGCTGTTGCGAACGTCGTTACGTGCCGCGATACGAATGCCAGCACCCCCAGCCGCTTTCAGGGAGCCCGTATTGCGCACAGTTGTAGCCGAGAGCGCGATCCCCTGCTGTGAGTCGATCTGACCTGACTGGGTGATGGCCCCGGTCGATGTCAGTTGCGTTGAGGCGCCCGACTGGATTGATCCTGCCTGCTGCGTCTCTCCAGCCGCCATTTCGACCCGGCCGGATGCGCTCATTTTACCATTCAGGACGAGTTGCCCATCCGTTGTGAGAGTCATGTCACCAGCATTGGCAGCCATTGTGCCGTTGACACGAACACCCGCACCTGCCTCATTGACGAGCATGGAGATCTGTCCGGCATAGAGCCCGCCCAACGCGGTACTGTCTATCGCAAAAGCCGGTGCCGGGCTTCCATCCTTGTCGAGCGGATGAACCTGACCAGTTTCGTAATCGATACGGTTCTGCCCAACAACAAGACGCGCGTTCTGGGCATTGACCTGGGCATTGAACGTGACGCGACGGCTGAGGATGTCGAGAACTGGGACCGCGGTAAAATTACCCCCCTGCCCTTCAAATGCAACATAACCATCCTGCACCTTGAGCGCAGCCAGCTTTCCGGTTGTATCGATCTCGGAATGACCGGAGGCAAGCGTCACCCGGCTCGTATTGACGAAGCCGCATCCGTTACACGTGATACCATTGGGGTTGGCAACAACGACATTGGCACTTTGCCCGGCGACTTCCGTTGTCCCCAGCATCTGACTGGCATGGGGGCCTGTCACCTCATTGAGGATGACTTTGGCGCTCGTCCCATTCAGATTGGCATTGCCATAAACATACCCACCCAACTGGGTCTGGGCCGCCTTTGTCGCGTTGTTGAGGATAAGCCCCTTCTGCTCGACCCCATATTCCGTGAACATGTTATGCGACAGACCTGCGCCGTTGGGCGTGGCGATGTTGAGCTGCTGCACGCCATTGGCGGTTCGGTCCAGATTGGGCGCAGGGGCGCTCGGCATCGTATGATTATCGATGACGATTGACGGCGCGGCCTGTTGGGCACTCGCTATGGCGGGAAACAGGGCCATATCTGCGGAAAGAAAAACCGCCAGAAGTTTGCGAAGGTTTTTCTTCATGAGAGTGTCATTCATCAGAAACGCACTCCTGCCTGGAATGCAGCAATCCAGCCCTCGTCAGGGAGAGGGCCATGAGCAATGGCATGGGTTGCAGAAGCGCCCCAGAACACCGGGCCGCTGACCTTGCGCAGCCCGAAGCCGGCACCGGCAATGGATCCCCCTCGCAGCGCTGGCGGCAGATTATCCGCTCGGTATCCGAGCTTCACGAACCCGCCATCAATGATCCCGTAAAATTCTGTACCGTCGACAAACAGGCGACAGAGGCCCCGGTACACGCCGCAGCGTTCATGAAGATCGAGCGGGGCCAGGCGATAGGATATATCGTCGCGGACATAGAGCCCCTTGTTCCCCACCAGCATCTGGCTCAGGAAGCCGCGTACCGTGTAGGGGCCGCCGAGCTGCAGTTGCTCCGTCGCGAATTGATTGCGTGAACTGAGTTCGCCATGAAAGGAGACGTGCCAGGACATCCCGAATGGAAGAGGCTCGTAGCCATCAATATCCAGCGCAGGCTTGACGTATCTTGTGTGCGGCTCGCTCTCTATCGGATGCGCGAAACTTGACCTTGTGCCTGCGCCGTCTGTGCCGAAACGAACACCGAGCGTAATATACCAAAGCCCGCCGAGTACCTTGAGAGACTCACTGGCCTGGGTCACGACCGAGGCTTGGCGGGCACTTTGCGTATTCAGCCGGACATGGTTGAGAGTCGAGTTGAATGATTTGAGTTCGTAAAGCGCTTGCAGGGTCGTTACCCCGACACTGTTGCGCGCGACAACGCGCGAGACGCCGAAACGGAAATCACGGCGACGCCCGCCGAGACGATAATCCTCACCCAGTGTCTGCAGGTGATAGACATCATCAGACATCCAGAACCCGCTGAAGACCGACCATTTGCCGTAGGGGATCGAACCATCGGCTGAAAAATACTGAGTGCCCCGGTGACCGGCCGATCCGACCAGAGAGTGGTCATATTCGACTGACCACATATCCAGCAGGCCCAGCGCGTCCTGAGCCGTCAGAAGTGCATGGCCCGTCTCGTGGCCGGTCTGGTATTGACCATTATTATCCGCCCAGACTTGCCCGTGCAGGATGCCAGGATTTTGCTCCTGGATGACAACCGAAGAGCTTCCCGGCTTGTCACCGGGAACGATCTGCATCTTTGCCGACCAGTTCGGCATACGGTTCATCTGGTCCAGACCCTGCTCGAGATCGCGCAGGTTCAGGAGATGGTCGCGCAGCCCAGGGAACCCCATGAGTTCGTGATGCCGCGCGGAGATGCCAGCGAACTGGATCGAAGAGAGCGTACCTTCTATCACCACGATGCGCAGCCTGCCTGACGACAGGGACTGCTCAGGCAGATAAGCACGTGAGGTAACATTACCCTGCTGCACATAAGCACGGTTGATATCATCAAGCGCATGATTGAAGTCACTGACCCCGAGACAGCGTCCCGCGTAGCGCTGGATCACCCCGCTCCTGGCTGCATCGCCCAGATGCGGCGCATTCTCGATTGAAAGAGACCAGACCCTAACGCAGCTTCCCCCGCCTTTTATCGGGGACGGATTATGAAATTGGGTGTCGCTGTCTGGTGGAGGCAGCATATCCAGCTGCTGCTGACGCTGCCTGAAACGCTGGAACTGATCCTGTGACGACCCTGGGCCTGCTGGCATCAATGCAGGCGGATCAGCCCGCATCTGAGCCTGGGCGTGTGCTGTAGCGAAGTAAAAAAGAGAGAATCCACCTGTCAGGGCAAGGCGGATAACGCGTAACGCAGACATTGAAACAGGCCCGGTTTAAGAGATGCGCTTGAAGATGACGTCAGTGCGAAGCAGGACGAGCCATCAACTGCTCGGCGGCAGCCAAGGCACCATCGAGACCGTCGAGCGCAAAATTGATCGTCAGCACGCCGTCTAGGAGCTTGTTGATTTGCATATGCCCCTGTTTGCCATGCCTGAGGGCGCGAGACTGCTGCTCCGTCAGTTCCAGAACCGACAAACACCCGGTCGGAATGCAGCTTTGCCAGGCAAGGGTCAGGGGAGCATTGGCGTCTGCAACCAGATGAGCCGGTTTGACCAGCGATAGCCCAAGAGGTGTCATGAGCGTCAGGCGCCATGGACGGCTTGCTATCGGCATCTTGACCGCATCCGGCGTCGCCTTTGCCAGAATCACTCCTCCGATGGGTACGTCTTTCTTGTCGGCTTCCTGCTTGGAGAGTCTTTGCTCAACCGTACAAATATTTGGCGCACCGTTCAGTGAACCGGCGGGATAGATGCAACGATAGGTCCAGTCCCCCACCGACCCGGAGACAGTTGCGGGAGATGCTGTCGGGGTAGTGGGAAGTGGCGCTTGTTCCGCAGCAGCAAAAGCGGGGATTGCCATGAATGCATTAGCAAACACGGAGAGGAGAGAAAGACGCGCAATACTGCGTTTCATCGTAGATACACCTGCAACATTCCTGTTGCCCGGCGCCTTACGCCTTTTCCATTATAAAAACAGTATTAAAAAACTAGCAGACATCAAACCTAATTGATCATTGACGATATTATCGAATATTAATCGAAAATGATAAAGTTATTAACGATGAACTCGCATAACTGAAGTTCGAGCAAGAACCAGGAAGGCCGTTGGCGATTGTCCGGCATAACGCTCAGTCGGATTATGACTGAAGGTGAACACTTCCATTGCCTCCTGTTATCGGAAGTAGGTGCATTGCGCGGAAAGTCGCAACGGAAGATCTGGGAAGCCACTGAGGGGGCGGCATGCAGGACAGACTCGCGGATGCACTACTGGCAATTAGTGGTTGGCCTGCTGCCATAAGTTTTCCTAGTCGGGTTCGACAGGCGTGTAAGCTAACTCTCGCCTAGATCTGCGCTTAGTGGGGCTTCCGAGAAGCGCCTGCCAAGTCGTTGATGATCGCCAGCAAAGCCCGTTCGGCCCGTGCCCGTTCGCTTTCGCCTTCGGTTGGTGGCACGGAAATGTCGGGCACAATGCCAGCTTCCTCATTTGTACCTTCCGCACGTAATCTCATGCAATTCGGCACTCGGAAACGAAGACGCGAATGTCGAAGGATGATTGGGTCGCTTTTCGTCATGAAGCCGCACCCATCTCCACCTGTGCGATTGCCAACAAGCTTCGCGATCCGGTTGTCTTGCATAACGGCTGCAAACATTTCAGCCGACGAATAGGAGCGCTGGTCGGCAAGAACGTAAGTCGGCCCGGTCCAGCTGCCAAAGAATGACTGAACTGTGGATGCAGAAGAAAGAGCGGCTGCAGCTTTGCTGTCGCCTAGCGCACTTCGAGCCAAGCCAGCGGAGTAGCCCCCAGCATAACCCGCAGAGAGTAGCCGATTGCAATTCGTCGGCGACCAGGCGCGTTGTTCGCGCCAGACCCATGACAGGTCGCAACGATGCTCACCGATCGCCGCGGTCTGCTGGGAGAAAAAGGATCGTGCATCTGTGAGCGCAGCCTTGGCGTCGTGCGACTGAGTGGCGGCGAGCGCTTCGTTAATATCTCTGATCTCGTCAGCGAAGTAACGACCGGCATCGGATGCGTCTGCCATTAGAAGCCGTGCGGATCGTACCGGCCTTTCCGTAAAGAGACGGGGCGTCCAATCGCCGCTATCGTCGCCTCCGCTGTCATTGCCAATATCAACGACAAGGGCCGTGGCCCCGGTGTGACGCAGCGTCCTGATCTCAGCCGCCATATCCTGAAACCAGCGTAGCTCCGCCGCGCCGTGCACTGAATCGCGAGTGATTGCCCTGCCAGCCTGCCGTAGGTCTGCCCAGGCATGCAAACAGGCGGCAGGAAAGGCGCGGGCACGGAAGTTCTGGATGCGGATGATACCAAGCATCACGCCCGATCGCGTGATGGTGCCGGCCCGGAACGTCGAACCAAGCCCGTCCAATATCAACTTGAAGCCGGGTAGCCCTTCCAGTGGCAAAGAAAAAGCGACTGATCCGGTCGAGGCGTATCCCAGCGCCGCGCATCCTTTGATCGGCGCCGCCGGATCAAGAACGTGCCGGCCGGGCTCGACCGAAGGTGTCGTCGCTACAGCGAGGTACGGCAACTCCGAGAGATGCCCATCATGAAAGCCAGCGATAAAAGCGCGAATAGCGTCGGCCGCCTGGGTGTCGTCACTCGCCGACGCCACTGCAGCCTCAGTATTACGATCAAGCGCAGGCAAGTCGATTCCGCCGGCGTCGGACGCCTTCCATGCGAGATTAGCGTAACGGTCCACCAGCTCGGATTTGAGCTGTGAATAATCTTGTTGCCACGCTTTGCGGTCAAACGGGGCGGCTGCAGATGCCGTCGAGGTCAGCAGACTTAAGGCAATCGGTAGAAGCAGGCGCATAGAGAGCTCCATCAGGGCAGCACCGAATGCCTATATGATAGCTCGACGTTGATGTCCGGGCAAAGACGGATCGTGCAGGCAGAGCGTTACAGGTGGCGACGATACTCGGGAAGGTGGCAGCTAACGCGTAAGGATCGTTGGTCAAAAAGAACGTAAGGCCTCTGTCCGGCAACTCTGCCCCAACCCAACGAACCTGCGCACCACTGGGATAGATGGATGTAAAGTGACCGCCACTTCGTCAAAAGCCTTCGGCCACCTTAGAAGAATCAAAGAACAGCCTTCACAAGGTGAAAACCCTGATCTTTTTTCCTTTTTGTGATCTGCTTGGAGCCAATGCAGATCACAACGAGATATTGAAAGCTTCAGAAGCTGACGCCCGCCTGAAGAAAGACGTACCGACCGATAATCTGCTGAGGGTACATCGAAAGAGCCGTATTGGTTGCGCCATCGGGAACGAAGGGCGGTTTCTTGTCCAGGATGTTCTGGACTCCGCCTTCGAAATTCCACCGCCCCGTGCGATAATCGACGGTCACGTCGTGCGAAAAGATGCCCGGAACCTTGCAATAAACGAACGACTTGCAGGAAAGATCGGTCGAGCCGTCGTTGAAGTGCATTCCCCCTATATAATTCATCATGTAGGTCAGGGAGATGTTGTTATGGCGCCATGTTGCTGTCGCGTAATCGCGCACGCGCGGCTGACCGCCACCCGCCTGATAAAAGAGCCTGCCAGCGTAGTTGTACCATGAACCGCCAGGCGTGTTTTGCTGCAGATAGCTGACCAGCTGCTGGAAGTTGTTGCTCACCGTAAGACTGTCATATCGCGTGACACGCAGTGTGTAGCTCAGGTCAAAATCGATGCCGCTCGTCCTCAGTCCGCCCAGGTTCTGATAGGTATCGTTGATCTGCGTAATCTGTCCGGAGGCGTTTCGTGCAGAGATATAGCTGCAATAAGACGGGTTGGCACCGGTGTAGCATTCATCGGCGATATACTGGCCGGGCAAGGTGCCGATCATGTTTTTGAGTGTGTAATGCCAATACTCGACGGAGGCCTGTAGATTGGGAATCCAGCGCGGCGTGATGACCGTGCCGACCGTATAGGTACGCCCCTCCTCGGGCTTGAGCGCGGCATTGCCGCCTGAAAGCTGAGGGAGTTGTCCTGAGTTGGCGTTGACGAAGGTAGCCGTGTTGACCCCTTGCTTGGCACAATTCGCCACGACCATGGGCGAAAGTGCCCCATAGCTGCTGGCCTGTGCGCAGGGATCATTGCCCGAATAATAACCGATCGCATGGCCTCCGTAGAGCTCGGTGATGGTCGGTGCGCGGAAAGATGTGCCGAGTGTTGCACGGAAGCGGATATCGCGTACCGGTGCCCAGTTGATTCCGACCTTCCAGTTATAGGCGTCGCCGAACGTATTGTAATGCGACCAGCGCCCCTGACCATCAATAGTCAGATCCTTGGCCAGAAACGCGTCCTGCAGCAGCGGAATTTTACCTTCAAGATAGGCTTCGGTCGCATTATATCCGCCACCGGTATAGGTGGAGCCACCGCCCAGATCGCCATTTGCCGCCAAAGGATCGGGAGAATAACTACCCTGCTCGCTACGATGCTCCATGCCAAGCGCGATACCGACGGCGCCGCCATGCTGATAGGGCAGCTTGACCACGTCGTTATTGTGCACACGCAGATTGAAATCACGCATCTGGTAATAGGCATGGTCGATCTGCGTGTGGCGCAGATAAGCTGCCTGGGCGGTCGTCAGCGATGTCCCGGGATTGATCAGCGAGCACCCGGTAGAGGCAACACAGATCGACGGGTCATAGACGACCGCGCTGGCCGCATTCGTGGGATCGACCTGACGTGAGCCGAGTGCCTGCAGATAATGCGCGTAATTCAGCGAGTTTTCCGCGTTCAGCATGGCCTGAGAGGTGCCGTAGGTCATAGACGCATCATAGAACCAGTTGGCAACGATACGTCCCTTGGCCCCGCCCATAACCTGAGTCGTGTCTACCGCCTCCTCATAGCGCCGGGACCCGAGATCCGTGAAACGGCGATATAGCGAGACATCCTGACCCCAGTAATTATAGGGGCTGCCGCTGGGCAGGATGATTGAGGACTCCAGGGTCGACGGGTAGGACGCTCCCGTGGTGGGCCATCCGGCCAGAAAATTATTAGCGGTTTTGTGCGAGTAACGCACATTCGCGTAGAGCTGGAGATGATCATTGACGTCGTAATGGGCGTCACCGCTCAAATTGGACGATTGTAGGCTGTTCGACAGGTTCTGCGCCGACGCGAAATTGTAGCGGTCGGCGTTCGTGAAACTGTGATAGCCGGCTGCCGTGCCGGAACCATTCGAAACATAGCTGTTATCGCCGACAAACACGCGCGTGTTTGCTGTAATGGAACTGCCATAAGGGATGGTCGCCCCTGGAGCGACATTCGCGTTCCACGGCAGAGCCGACCAGTCGCGGTTACGCTGCATGACGCCGCTGGTGGTCAGATACTGGCCAAAAACGGAGATATTGCCGCGACCGTGGTCAAAATTGAAACCCTTGTAGCCGGAAATCTTACCTGTCGCGCCATCGCCCACGTCGGTGATGCCGCCGCGTACCGTGATCCCGCCTGTGGTGAGATCGTGCTTGAGCTTGATATTAATGACACCCGATACCGCATCGGCACCATAAAGCTCGGAGCCACCATCCTTGAGAATCTCGACCGAAGCGATCTGATCCACCGGCAAGGCGTTCAGATCAACGCATGAGGAGCCCTGCCCCATTGTCTGGACCTGACGCTTACCATCCACCAGAACCAGAACGCGGTTAGGACCCAGATTGCGCAGATCGGCACAGGACATACCCAGACCACCATTAGACTGGGTATTGGTGGAGGTGCCGCTTGCTCCACCGGTACCGATGGACGGCAGGCGCTGCAGATAATCTCCGATTGTAACGGCCGATGTCTTCTGGATCTCACGAGCCGTGATGATCTGAACCGGGTTGGCGTTCTGGTCCTTGTTCTGGCTCAGCGCCGAGCCGGTCACCGTGACCGTCTCGATCCTGCCACTGTCAGACGCTGCGTTCGACAACACGCTTCGCTTTGACATCGTACCTGCCTTGGTCCGGGCGGCGCTGGCAGACACGACTTTCCTGCCCTTGCTATCCTGCGTGAGTCCTGCTGCCTGTGCGGATGCCGTCATTGCAAGGAATGACGCTCCGACGCAGAGCATGAGGCGATGGGACTGTCTCATGGAACTTCATGTCCTTCTCTGGCCACAACGTGGCAACACCGCCACCGATGAGATACCAGATATCGTATACGCTACGATTCTGCAACGTTCCATTTAAGATATGATATTCCCTATCTCAGGCCGACTTCAGAATGATCTCGATCCGAAAGTCTTGCACGCCACCCGGGTGTATAATGAGTGTCGATCCTGACAGGACGAGAGCATGAGGCGGCAGGCTACCCGTCACCGACTGGGGAATTCTGGATTTTGGCAAACGCAGAGCGAGCCTGATCGTGCCGGGCAAAGCACGCTCAGCAGTCACCCGCATATCGAGGCGTGATCCGTCCGATCGCCGCCTCAGAGTGAAGCTGATCTTGCCCCATGGCGTCGGCGCGTCCGACACGCCAATGCCGCTTTCCGACCACATCCAACTGCGTGGAACGCCACGGGCAAGATGGAGAGTGGTGCCATTTTCATCCTCATGCACAAGCGCCTCCCGGAGGAGGATGGGCAGGGTCATTTGTGCGGGGAGACAGAACAGGGCAAGCTCCCCTCTCAGCCCTGCCACCTCGGACGCCGTCCAGCTTCCACGCGTATGGATGTGATAGCGATGAGCATAGAGGAACAAGATAAATTCCCTGATACGATCCTGACGCAGAAGAGCCAGCGCATAGCCGTAGGAAATGAATCCAAGCATGTCTCGGCTTTCGGCACTCGGAGGAGCCAGATTGCCGACAACGCCCATGACCGTCGCGCCATGGGCACGCATCGAATTGATAAGCTGATTTTCCAGATCTGGCGTGAGCACCCCGGACTGAAGCAACTCGGCATAAACCCGATGCGCCCATTGCTGCTCACTGTATCGATGCGTGAGTAGAGACTTGCGAAAGCTCTCGGACACACCGGGTAGGATGGGAACATAGGGAGGCGACTGGTCGTGCTGGATCGAGGACGACAGCGCTTCATTGACGCGAGCGCGCAGCTGTTTCGCCCGTCTCAGCCAATCCTCACTGCGAGCTGTTTCGCCGGGGGCGAGAGCCCTCCAGAGAATGGCGCCATCCTCCAAGCCACGCGCGGCGAGACCGGAATTGCTGAAATAGGGCTTCCACCAGATCGATGGATCGGGAAACAGGCACGCATCGCTCTCGCTCCAGCCCGAAATCAGCCCGTGGGCCGGGTCCGCATCCGGTAACCCAAGGGCCTTGTCATGGAGCGCGACCAGCACCTGAGCCATGGCGCCTATCTTCAACTGGTAGCGTTGCAGCACAGCAAGATCGCCGCTCAGCCGCGCATAAAGCGCGAGCAGAGACAGCGTCAGCCCTGTTTGCCCCACTTCAGGGCCGCGCATTGCGACCAGCCCGTCCGGCGTCACAAAATGCTCGAACTGGTCGATCAGGATCGCCTTCGCCTGATCGAAGCGACCCCAAACCAGATTGGCATAGAGCGAGGCCGTAAATATGTCCTGGAACCCGTCATATTCCGGACCGGCATAATCCCTGTCGACCACACCGTAACGCGCGCCCGTCCCTCCGCGACGCACAATGAGTTCCTTCACGAAACCATGGGTGGCAATATCGCTCCAGTCTGCCCGCGGAAGGTGAATTTGCATTTGACCAATCTGGGTCTTGCGCCAGAAAAATACGCAGCGCAGCAGCGCCGCGTTGAACTGGCTCTCATCTGGATCGGGTCGGAATGGTCCGAAAGGCGGATAGCTCGTCCCATAGACCACCCGTTCGACTTTCCCATTCGAAACAAGCGTGACCCGCTGCCAGCTTGGCACCTGATGGATTTCCGTAATGTCTGTCTCGGCGAAAACCATGACCTCCCAGTAGCGACCTGGACCTGTCTGGAACTGTTTGACAATGATCGGCAGATCCCCACCAAGGAGCCCCTCCCGACGATGGGCTACCAATGGTGCTCCGGCATGAAGTTCCGGGGCGATACGATCGACATGCCAGTTACGCGTATTACCTGCAGGCGTGAGCGGCATGACATCATCAGCCTGAGGCGTGCCAATGAAACTGGTCCAGATGATGCGGCCAACCTGCTCGCTTTCGAAATGACTATCTACCGGTGGTGCGGCATCGCGCACCGCCATCTCGTCGGGGTCGTCTTCCCCACGCAGCAATGTATCGGCCAGCAGATCGGCCTCGGCGAGGGCAAGACGGGAAAAGGAAAGGCCGCAATAGGGCACTCCGGCGGGGGCCTCGTAACTCTCGAGAAAGCGACTGAGCCTGATCGTCTCACCTGTCGATGAAAGGAGCATGAGCGCTCCGTCGGGTGTTGCCCTGTCCTCGACGATCTTCCATGCCTGCTCCCTGCCAGACGATACAGGCCGGACAGTTTCCCCCTGCCCCAGCGCGATGCCGCGCATCGCGAGGCTGGCGGCAGAGAGTACGCCGCCCGTCAGAATCATCCTTCTCTTCATCATTTTTCGCTCCGCCGCGATTAGACCGAGGGCCTGTCCGAGAATCTTCTTTGCAGGACGCATGCGGACGCGGCACAACCTCTTCGATCGGCCGCCTCAGACACAGTGCGCCACCCAAAATGACTGGTAGCCTCGTTTTGTATACGATATATGATTGTGTCACTCCTCGCTAATCGTGACAAGACCGCAACGAAAAGGTAACGCCGTTTCATGACCCTCGCCGCGCGCAAGATGCAGCCTCTGATCGTCAGGTCCATTACGGACCAGCTCTATGGCGTGTTGCGTGAACAGATCCTCTCCGGGGCACTTCCCGCAGGTCAGCCGATCCGCCAGGATACGTTGGCAGCCGAGTTCAACATCAGCAAAATCCCTCTGCGCGAGACTTTGGCGCGTCTGGAGCAGGATGGTCTGGTCAAGACGCAGCCCAAGCGCGGCTATACCGTTTGTGAGCTTACCTCACGAGAGGCAGAGGACGTGTTCAAGCTTCGTCTGAGGCTCGAGCCCAGCGCTGCGGCAGAGGCCGCCCTCCTGGCTACGGCCGCAGATCAGAAAACTGCCCAGAAGGCGCTCAAGGAGCTGGAGACTGCCGCAAAGCAGCATCGTACCGATCTGAGCAATTTCAACCGCGTGTTTCATCTGTCTCTCGTGCGGCCGGGCGCCGGGCGTCTGACACTTCATGTGATCGAGACGTTAAGTGTGATTGCCGAGCGTTATGTCCGTTTCCACCTCCATCCCCTGGGGCGTGACACGCGCGCCAATACCGAACATCGGGAAATCCTTGCCGCCTGGCTTGAGCGCGACGCTCTGACTGTCGAGACCTTGCTTGTCGAGCATCTTCAGGACACGCTGGAGGATCTACGCTCCGAGCTGGACATCAAGCAGCCCATCAAGGCGACAGTTCAACCCGAAGCATGACACCCTCAGGCGGCAAGTTAAGCCCGCTATCGGTCTCGTCACCGTTCCAGATACGCGTTCCATGCCAAACTCCCCGGGCGTCGATCTCCCCCTGCTCGACACGCCTTACTTCGTGGAGGCTGGTGTCGTGTAGCGCCGTCGTCAGACCGATGCGCGACGCGGCGCCGATAACGAGGAAATGTATCTCGTCTAGGCGCGCGACGACTGCGCGCCCCACTGGCTTGTCGCGGATCGGCGCCGATGAAGGATCGGGCTGTCCCCATTGCGTGCCATAACTCGCCTTGATGATCCAGTTGCCCAGGCGACGCGTGGGCGACGGCGCCCCGGGTTCCTCGATGAGGGAGACCACGTCACCGCGTGTTGCAAGAGGCACCAATACAGGAGCCGCTTGCGCGAGGAGGCGGTTATCGGCCCCATGGAGACGAATGGCCGCATCGTGCAGACCCGGATCATCGACACCGAACACGGAGGCGCCGAGCGCCCCGCGTGAGAGCATGTCCCACGCCCATCGCGCATTTTCTTCCGTTATGCCGCTCTCAGACAGGAAGGGCGCGTTATCTATCCGCTGATAGGGTAGTACCCCCGCCTGATATTCCGCAAAATTACCCGTATAGGTATCGGTGCCGATCACGTCGATTGCCGGGGACTCCCTCTTCCAGAGATCGAGCACATTTACCGTGGCGCCGCCACTCGGATATTCGATCCCTGGTTGTGTCAGGCCTCGATAGCGCAACCAGACATTGACGTAGAGTGGCAGCGGATACTCTGCCTTTCCGGCTGCGGCGACAGCATTCACGTAACGTGATACAGACCAGGCCGCGAAATACTCGGCGGCATCATTACCGAAACGCCCCATCCAGTCGGTTCCCCGCGCACCGTTTGCAAGATTGGCCGGGACCGACGCGTGGAAAGCAGCCTCAGCCTCGGGGCTATGGTCGCGTACAGTGCCGAGCAGTCCGGGCTCGTTCTCCACCTGAACCATGATCACCGTATGTTCGACGGAATCGCGCTCACGCAGATGCTTCATCAACGCGCTGAAAGCCTGCTTGTCCTTCTCGAGTGTCTGGCTACCGAAGGGCGACATACCATCCAGCTGACGGCCATCGGCATCGCGCAGGCGAGGAAAACGTTTGGTGTCGCGTTTCATCCAGAGCGGCACGTAATGTCCTGCGCCGTTCTTCCAGGTGCCGAACCAAAGCAGAGCAAGGCGTTTGCGATGCGTGCGTGTCTGGGTGATGAGGGTGTCGACCATCGAAAAATCATAATGCCCCTCAGCAGGCTCCATAATTTCCCAGTAGACCGGAGCCTGCACCGTATTGACAGAGAGGGCATCTGCTGCCTTCCAGAAAACTGGAAGGTACTCCGGCCAGGCGCTTGAATTATGCATTTGGGCCGCGAGAACAAAGAAGGGTCTGCCATCGATCTCCAGATGAAAATGCCCGTCATGTCCCTTCATGCAAGGCATCGGCGTGACACCACCGAATGCCGCCGAGCACCCGAAAAGAAGCGCAGCCGCGCAGGCTGAGACGAGTCCCCTCATGAGACCTGGAATCCGTGGCAGAAGACATCCTCCGGATCGATCCAGAGAGTATTGAAACCGGTTGACACCGCACGGCCTTCGATCAGCGGTATTATTGCCGGAACGGTCCCGTTCGGCCCGGGGAGCGAAGTGACCGACTCGATCGTACCGATGAACCGGCTGTGGATATAACTTTCGTGTATGAAAGGATGGCCCGGCTGCAAAAGCCCTTTGTGATGGAGGTGGGCGAGGCGTGCCGAGGTCCCGGTGCCGCATGGGCTGCGATCAATCGCATGATCGCCGTAAAATACGGCATTCCGACCTTGAGTCGGTGAGAGTCCCTTATCCGCCCAGAGGACATGTGAGACGCCGTTGATGGCAGGGTCGAGTGGATGGACCGGGTGACACTTCGCCTGCACCGCCAGCCTGACTCGCGGGCTCAGGTCCAAAATGCGTTGTGCCCCCAGCGCGTCCAGCCCTTCATATCCAGGTTGGGGCTCAATGATTGCATAGTAGTTACCGCCATACGCCACGTCGACTACAAGAGGGCCGATGCCAGCTACGTCGATGTTGATACCGGTGGCGGCGACATAAGAAGGCACATTGCGAATACGCACCTTCGTAACCCGCCCTGCCTCTTCGGTGTATGAGATATCGATCAATCCGGCCGGGACTTCGAGCTTCAGCGTCCCCGGCTCGCGAGGCACAAGCAGCCCATGCTCGAGGGCGAATGTGACCAGACCGATCGTGCCATGGCCACACATGGGTAAGCAGCCGCTCGTCTCGATGAAAAGGATACCGCCATCGGTATCCTGCCGGCTCGGAGGATACAAGAACCCTCCGGACATCATGCTGTGACCACGCGGCTCATAACAAAGCCCGGTTCTGATCCAATCGAAGCGTTCGAGAAAATCCAGCCGCCTCTCTCCCATCGTCGCACCACGCAGCAGGGGCGTGCCTCCCGCAACGAGCCGCACAGGGTTACCGGCCGTGTGGCCGTCGATACAGAAAAAAGTGTGACGCATGGATATCCCCGGTTTGCCTGAGATCAGAACGGACGACTGGCGGCGGCGGTCTCGACCATACGGGTCACCGCGTTCCGTCGCGCGCCCTCAAGAGGCAGGCGCGGCAGACGCACGCGCTCGGAGCCACGCCCCATGATCTGCTCTGCCAGCTTGATGGACTGGACGAGGTCATGATCTGCATCCAGATGGAGCAAGGGCATGAACCAGCGATAGATACGCAGCGCCATTTCAAGATCCTTGCGCTGCAGCGCCTCGACGAGGGCGACCGACTCCTTGGGGAAAGCGCTGGTCAGACCTGAAATCCAGCCCTCTGCGCCCAGCAACAGGCCTTCGAAGGCTACGTCATCGAGCCCGGCCATGATGACGAAGCGATCGCCAAACGCATTGGCGACATCGGTATAGCGACGTGTATCGGCAGAGCTTTCCTTGATGGCCTGAATCGTCGGGCATTCAGCCAGACGCGCAAGAACGTCCATCTCGATGTTAACGCGGTAGGCCGTCGGGTTGTTATAAAGCATGATCGGCAGATCTGAAGCCGCAGCAACCTGCTTGAAATGATGCTCCAATTCATGGGGTTTGGGGACATAGACCATGGCAGGAAGCACCATCAGCGCATCTGCGCCCACACGTGCCGCCTGACGGGCGAATGCGACCGCGCGTGGCGTCGTGAGCTCCGACACGCCGACAAAATAGGGGACGCGCCCTGCAATAACTTCGTGAGCGGCTTCGAGCACACGGATCTTCTCATCCGGTTCGAGCGAGTTGTTCTCACCGCATGTTCCCATAATCACGAGCCCATGGACGCCGTCATTGATCAGGTTATCGAGAACCTGCTGCGTCGCGCCGAGATCGACCGAAAGATCCTGCGAGAACTGCGTCGTAGCTGCGGGGAAAACGCCTGACCATTTCATGATTTCTTTACCTCTTACGATAGCGGAGCGACTTGCTCCCTCATCTCATTATCGTCTATCGTATACGTAACATAATCAACATGAATTTTGAGGGCAGGCTGATGAACCACTCGGGGACACCCCCTCTTCGCATTGAAAAATCGGAGTTCGAACAGCGCGTTTCCGCCTGCCGTGCAATGCTTGCAAAGCAGGGTCTCGATGCCGTCATCGTCAATGCGGGTGCCAGTCTTCACTATTTCGCGGGCATACCCTGGACGCCGACAGAGCGACTCGTAGCACTCGTTATTCCCGCCTCAGGACGACCGCGCATGGTCTGCCCACATTTCGAGGTCGGATCGTTGCGTGACTGCATCATGATCGATGTCGATCTGCTTACATGGGAGGAAGATGTACCGCCCTGTATCGTCGCTCTGGATGCATTCCTCGCTGGAGCCAAGGTCGGGCTCGATCCCGAATTCAGCTTTCGTTTCGTTAGCGGTTTCAAAGACGCGCGTCCTGATCTGCGCTTCGGCAGCGCGGAATCGGTGATCGATCCGATGCGGGCTCAGAAATCGTCCTCCGAGATTTCCCTCATCCAGCATGCAATGTCCCTGACGCTGCGTGTCCATGAGGCCGTTTTCCACGCCTTGAAGCCAGGCCTCACGGCCAGTGCCATCTGCAGGATGATTGATGAACAGCACGTTGCCTTCGGTGCGCCGCAAGGTTCCTATTTCTGCGCCGTGCAATTTGGCGTAGCGACAGCTTTTCCCCATGGTCTCGCAGGCGACCAGATTCTGGAAAGGGACAGTCTCGTTCTGATCGATACAGGCTGCCGCATCGCCGGTTATCACTCCGATATCACTCGGACCTATGCCTTCGGCAGCATTCCCGACTTGCAGGCAGAAATATGGGCGATCGAAAAAGAGGCGCAACTTGCTGCCTTTTCTGCGGCAGAGCCAGGAGCGCCCTGCCATGCCGTCGACGATGCCGCGCGCGCGGTGCTCGAGGCGCGTGGCCTCGGACCAGACTATGCGCTGCCGGGGCTACCGCATCGCACGGGCCACGGCGTCGGGCTGGCCATTCATGAAGCACCCTATCTTGTGCGCGGCAATAAGACTCCTCTGCGTGCCGGACATTGCGGGTCGATCGAACCGATGATCGTTGTTCCGAATGCCTTCGGTATCCGACTGGAGGACCACTTCTACATGACCGAACAGGGACCGGAGTGGTTCACACGCCCTGCCCATGACGTCAGGCACCCTTTCGGATGAGCCCGGCCCTCACGCGCAGAGCCCTTCTGAGCGGAGTGGCTGCTCTCACCTGCCCAGCCATGGCCAACACGCCCCCCTTCGACGCCGGAAATGTTGAGGCCGACGCAATGAAGGGCGGCCCACGTCTCACCGCCCTCCCCATGCACCAGGTGCGGTTGCTGCCTTCACCCTGGCAGCAGGCGCAGACCGTGAATGCTGCTTATCTAATGCGTCTCGAGCCTGACAGGCTCCTCCATCATTATCGCAGTCAGGCCGGACTGGCGCCCAAAGGCGCTGCTTATGGCGGATGGGAATCCGACACGATTGCAGGCCATACGCTCGGCCATTATCTGAGCGCCCTCAGTCTGCATCATGCCCAGACCGGTGATGCTGCGTTCCGAGCGCGCGTTGCCTATATCACCGCCGAGCTTGCACTCTGTCAGGCTCGCGATCCATCGGGTTACATCGGCGGCTTCACCAGTCGTCAGCAGAACAAGATCCTGCCGGGCAAAACCGTTTTCGAGCAGATACGGCTGGGTCAGATCCATTCGACGGGTTTCGATCTGAATGGCGCCTGGTCACCACTCTATAACTGGCACAAGCTCTTCGCGGGCCTGCTGGATGCGGAACTCCATTGCGCCGATCCGCGCGCGCGCGGTCTCATGACAAGGCTGGGAACCTATATCGAGGGCGTGTTCAATCCTCTTTCCGACGCGCAAATCCAACATGTCCTCGCCTGCGAGTATGGGGGGCTAAATGAGAGTTTTGCAGAACTCTATGCACGCAGCGGCGATCCCAGATGGCTTCGGCTCGCCCGGCTCATCCGGGACCGCCGCACCCTCTCGCCCCTGATCGAGGGGCAGGACAATCTGGCCAATCTCCATGCCAATACACAGATACCGAAAATCATCGGGCTAGAACGTCTGTATGAGATTTCTGGAGCGGCAGGCGACGCTGTTGCATCGGAGACATTCTGGCACGCCGTGACGCAACGATACAGCTATGTCATCGGCGGCAACGGAGACAGGGAGTATTTCCCACCGCCGGATACGATATCGCGTCATATTACAGAACAGACCTGCGAGACCTGTGCCAGCTATAATATGCTCAAACTCACGCGGCAGCTTTATGCCCGGCAACAGGACAACACGTTCTTCGATTACTATGAGCGCACTCAGCTCAACCATATCCGCGCGCAGCAGCATCCGGGCACCGGCATGTTCTGCTATATGACGCCACTGATGGCGGGGGCGAAGCGCGACTATTCCACGCCTTTCGATGATTTCTGGTGCTGCGTCGGTACGGGCATGGAGAGCCATGCCAAGCATGGGGATTCAATCTACTGGCAGGAGAACGAGCGGGCACTGCGCGTCATGCTCTATATCCCCTCACGCGTCTTCTGGAGCGCGGGCGGCATCACCCTGCGCCTGGAGACTAGGTACCCAGATGACGGTCACATCCGGCTTGTGATCGAGCAAGCGCCCTCACAGGCGCGCACCCTGAGTTTCCGCATCCCGCACTGGAGCCATCTGGAAGCCGTTTTGCTGAATGGGGAGGCGTTCGACGTGCAGGCCGCTGCCGGCATGCTGCGGATCGAGCGTATCTGGCAACCAGAAGATGTTTTGTCCTTCACCCTGGCCTTGCCGCTGCGCAGTGAGACGACCCCGGATAGCAAGTCCGTCATCGCCCTCCTGCACGGTCCTACCGTGCTGGCCGCCGATCTCGCCCCTGCAGCAGCGGCATGGGACGAAATGGCGCCTGTGCTCGTCGGGACATCGATTCTGGACGCCCTCATTCCCGACCCCACCATGCCCGGGAGCTGGAAGACAAGTCATATCGGTCGTCCACAAGATCTGGTCCTGCGCCCCTTTCATGCGCTGCATGATCGCCGGGCCGCTGTCTATTTCCCGGTATTCACCGAGGCGGAATGGCGACAGAAGAGCGTGCTCTATGCCGAGCAGGAGAAACGCCGTCATCTGATTGCGTCCCATGCCATCGACGTTGTCCACCCCGGCGAGATGCAATCCGAGCGTGATCACGCCGTCACGAGCGCCTTCTCGTTCCCCGTCATTTATCGCGGTCGTAACGGGCGTGACGCACGCTCTGGGGGCTGGTTCTCCTGTCAGATGGGGTGCGGATCGCACGATCCGCTTCTGCTGCAAACCACCTACTGGGGGGGGGAGCGTCGACGCCATTTCTCGGTTCTGGTGGATGGGATCGAGATTGCCCGTGAACGTCTCGAAAACGATGCACCCGACAGCTTCTTCAACCGTCGCTACCCTGTTCCACTTGCCCTCACACGTGACAAGCGCCGCATCACGGTAACCTTCCGCCCCGAGCTGGATTTCAGCGCCGGACCTATCTTCGGCCTGGCACTACTGGCGGCCGCGAATTTGCCGCCCCTTACGAACCCTTCACAGGAGATTGCCTGGCCATGATGTCTCATGCGACGCGCCTCGCTGCCCTCCGGGCCGAACTCTCTTCACTGGACGTCGACGGTTTTCTTCTCCCTCGGGGTGACGAGCATCTAGGTGAATATGTTCCAGATAGTGCCGCCCGCCTTGCCTGGCTGACGGGGTTTACCGGCTCGGCAGGATGCGCGCTCATCCTCCCCGACCGGGCGATAATATTTTCAGACGGGCGCTACCAGCTTCAGCTTGCACAGCAAATCGATCCCGCTCTCTGGCAATACGGGCATCTCTATGAGACGCCTCCACAGAACTGGCTTGCACGCCATGGTGGTCTGGCCCGTATCGGCTACGACCCGAAGATCATCAGCGAGGTCGAACTTCGTCCCTTCATAGCCGCGGGCTGCCTCATGATCCCTCTCGGGCGAAACCCGGTCGATGCGATCTGGAGGGATCGCCCTGCAGTGCCTGCCTCGCAGGTCACAATACAACCCGATCGCTGGACCGGACGCAGCGCGGAAGACAAGGTCGCGACACTGGCAGAGACGCTGCGGGATGAAGGGCAGAATGCGGTCATCCTTCCCGATCCCGGCTGTATTGCCTGGCTATTGAACATCCGCGGATCAGATCTGCCCTATCTTCCCGTAGCACTCTGTATTGCCATTCTGCATGCGGAAGGCACCGTGGATCTTTTCATCGATCCCGGTCGCCTTGCCGATCCGGTAAGGGCTCATCTGGGCACCACAACGCAGATCCACACCCCAGATGCCCTTCAGGGGGCCCTGATCGCTCTTGGCGGAAAAACCATACGCATCGATCAGGCGAGATGTCCTGTCTGGTTCGCGCAGACGCTGCGGGAAGCAGGCGCAACCATCCTCGACGGGGTCGATCCCTGCCTGCTTCCAAGAGCCTGCAAGACGGCAGCTGAGCGTGACGGTATGCGCGAAGCGCATCTTCTCGACGGGATCGCGCTCACCCGATTTCTCTGCTGGTTCGAGAAAAACGGGATCGGGCTGAGCGAGACCGACCTGGCCGGGCGTCTTCTCGCCTTCCGTCTCGAGGCCGATTCCTGTCTTGGAGCGAGTTTCGACAGCATCGCCTGCGCCGGGCCGAACGCCGCTATCATGCATTACATGCCGCACCGCGGCGAGGACGCTGTCATCGGTCGGGAGATGTTTTTCCTGATCGATAGTGGGGGCCAGTATCGCAGCGGGACCACGGATGTGACCCGCACGATCTGGACAGGCGATCGGCCGCCGGCCTCATGGTGCGATCAGTACACGAGGGTCCTCAAGGGGCTTATCGCGCTGAGCCGCGCTGTCTTTCCCGAAGCTACTCCCGGCTATCGGCTCGATCCTCTTGCGCGCCACTCACTCTGGGAGGCAGGACTGGACTTTGATCACGGCGCGGGTCACGGGCTCGGCAGCTATCTGAGCGTGCATGAATGGCCGCTTGGCTTCACACGTCGTCCGGTGCTCGACCCTGTTCACGAGCACATGGTTCTGACAAACGAACCGGGCTATTACGCCCCCGGATCGCATGGCATGCGTTTGGAGAACGCCATGCTGGCCACGCTGGACACTATCGGCGAGGCGGGGCGATATCTGCGCTTCGAAACCCTGACCCTTGCACCAATCGATCGCCGGGGCATCGACGTGACACTCCTCACGCAGACCGAGATCGACTGGCTCGATCATTATCATGCGCGTGTCTTCCGGATGCTGTCGCCCTATCTCGGCGATGATGAATGCGCCTGGCTCAATCAGGTCTGCCAGCCGCTATGAGCCGCGTCGTCATCATCGGTGGAGGAATCATCGGTCGCGCCGCAGCTTACAGGCTGCAGAAATCCGGTCATGCCGTGACCCTTGTGGCCATCCCGGACCTGCAGCCGGCATCGTGGGGCAATGCCGGTCATATCGCCACCGAACAGATCACCCCTCTCGCCCACTTCTCAACCATGCGCCGCGCCCTCACTGAGCGTTTTCCGGCCGGGCCGGTCGCCATCGACTGGCAACGCCCTGCAACCCTTCTACCCTGGTCCCTTCGCTTCATGCGTGCCTGTCTGCCCGACCAGACTGCCCGTGGCGATGCAGCGCTCGGCCGATTGATGAGGCATGCTTTGCCCGCATGGGAACGGCTGGTAACGGATCTAGGCGCTCCCGATCTTCTCGACCGGCATGGTGTCGTCAAATTATGGGAAGGCACCCGGGCGCGGGACGTTCAACTGGCTGCGCAATCCGCCGATCACGGCACAGCGAGGGTGATGCCCCTCGTTGAAGCCGAATTCTCCGCCATACGTGACCGCATCGCGGTACCGCTCGATGCGGGGCTTCGATATCAGGGCACGGCGCATGTCACCGATCCACGCCGCGTTCTTGATACCCTTCTCGAGGCGTTTCTGCACGCGGGAGGAAGGTCGATCGAGGCAGAGGCCCTTTCCCTTCAGCGTCGTGACAGCGTGATATGCGTCGAGACCACGCGCGGCGCGCAGGAGGCCGATCATGTTGTTCTGGCCTGCGGCGTGCGTTCCGCCAAGCTGGTCCCGTTCCTGCGCGTGCCCCTCATCGCCGAGAGGGGGTATCATATCCAATGGGCGCATGGGGGGAACTGGGCACTCCCTAATCTGATCTTCGAAAATCGGGCGCTCGTGGTGACCCGCTTCGGCACGCAGTTACGCGCGACATCGTTTGTCGAATTTACCAGTCCGGACAGCCTGCCCGATCCACGGAAATGGCTTTGGCTCGAAGACCAGGTACGCAGGCTGGGTCTGCCGGTCGCGTCTCCTTTCACCCGCTGGCACGGCGCCAGACCGACCCTGCCGGATTATCTCCCTGCAATCGGTCCCTCCCGCACCATGCCAGGGCTGCATGCCGCCTATGGCCATAACCATCTCGGTCTAACGCTGGCTGCCATCACAGCAGAGATGCTTGCGGACAGCGTTGCAGGCCGCGCACCCATGCGGGCTTTCAGTCCTGATCGCTTCGGCCGCCCGCTCTTTCGCAGAATGAGGAAACAATGCTCATGACCCTTACAGGTGCCCTCCTGATTGGCGACCAGCGTATCACGCGCGCCAATGGTTTCCGCGCGCGAAATGCCCGAAGCGGCGCGACGCTCGACGGCCACTTCACGAACGCCATTGCCCAGGATGTCGACCAGGCCTGCCAGCTTGCCGATGCCGCTTTTGACTCCTATCGCGCGACCTCACCCGAGATGCGCGCCGAATTCCTCGATGCAATTGCTGACGAGATCGAGGCGCTCGGCGACGCGCTCATTGTCCGGGCCTGCGCCGAGAGCGGTCTGCCAGAGGCACGGATCAGAGGCGAGCGTGGACGTACCATGGGCCAGCTACGGATGTTCGCCTCTCTCCTGCGAGATGGAAGCTGTTTCGACGTCCGTATCGACACGGCCTTGCCTGACAGAAAGCCACTCCCCCGGGCTGATTTGAGGCAGATCGGCATCGGGATCGGTCCTGTCGCCGTATTCGGTGCCAGCAATTTCCCTCTGGCCTTCTCGGTCGCAGGCGGCGACACAGCCTCGGCGCTTGCCGCAGGCTGTCCGGTCGTGGCACGCGCCCATTCCGCTCATCCCGGCACGAGCGAACTCATCGGCAATGCTATCATCCTGGCGCGTCAGCATTGTGGACTGCATGAGGGGGTGTTCTCACTTATCGGCGGCGAAGGCCATGAGATCGGTGCCTTGCTGGTGCAGCATCCCGCCATCCAAGCGGTCGGGTTCACAGGGTCACGTCAGGGTGGGCTAGCGCTCTCCCGCCTCGCAGCGGCACGCCTTGTTCCCATTCCCGTTTATGCCGAAATGAGCAGCATCAACCCGGTCTATCTCCTAGGCGGTGCCCTGCGTGAAAAGGCTGAGGCCCTTGCTGAGGGTTTCGTGGCATCTCTGACCATGGGAGCGGGTCAGTTTTGCACCAATCCGGGCCTCATTGTGGCTCTGGCCGGCCCCGATCTGGAGCGCTTCGTCGAGCGCGCACAAGGCGCGATCGTTAAAGCGGTGTCGGCGACCATGCTGACACAGGGCATTCGTCATGCCTATGACGAAGGAGTCGAAGCCTTGGCTTCCCGCCCGGGTGCCGTGCTCGTGGCGCAGGGGATTCTCGACCACGAGGCCGGATGCCGCGCAGCCCTGTTCCGAAGCGACGCACAGGCCTTCATGGCCGATCCTGTCATGGGCCGTGAGATCTTCGGCGCCTGTTCGCTCATCATCGCCTGCGACACGATCGACACCATGCTGGATGTAACCCGCAGCCTCGAGGGGCAACTGACAGCCACGCTGCAGATAACCTCAGAGGATCTGCCGGTCGCGCGACATCTGTTGCCAATTCTCGAACGCAGGGTCGGACGTATTCTTGCCAATAGCTGGCCAACGGGGGTCGAGGTATCGGCCGCGATGGTCCATGGCGGTCCCTTCCCCGCGACATCGGATCCACGCAGTACTTCTGTCGGCACCGGGGCAATCGAACGCTTCCTCAGACCCGTCTGCTATCAGGATATCCCCGATGAGCTCCTTCCTGACGGGCTTCAGGATGCCAATCCTCTCGCGCTGCCACGTCGGGTCGATCCGGCGATATAACACATTCACAGTGTGATCGCCCTCACCATGCGCCCCCCCCCCATCGGAGGATGACCGATGTTACAGGATGACAGCGAAGGTTTTCGCAAATCGCTCGGCCTGCTCGACCTCACTATGATCGGCTTCGGCTCGATCTTCGGTTCGGGTTGGCTTTTCGCGGCGCCTCATGTGGCAGATATAGCCGGCCCCGCCAGCATCGTCAGCTGGTTTACAGGCGGCGTGGCCGTACTTCTGATCGGGCTCGTCTATTGCGAGCTCGGTGCATCCTTACCCAAGGCGGGCGGTGTTGTTCACTACCCAGAGTGTTCTCATGGACCGGCCGCTGCATTTGTGATGGGGCTGATCACAACAATAGCCTTCACGAGCCTTATAGCCATCGAGATTGTAGCAGCAAGGCAATATGCGGGGGCCTGGATTACCGGGCTCAACCGCAACGCAGCGGGCGATCCGACATGGCTCGGCTGGGGGATGCAGGCCGTCGTGCTACTTGGGCTCTTTGCCCTCAACCGAAGTGGCATGTCACGCTTCGCATTGGCAAATAATGTGATCACCCTGTTTAAATTCCTTGTTCCGCTTGCTGTCATCATCCTTCTTTTTATGCATTTCGATGCTGACAATTTCACGGCGCAGGGCTTTGCACCGTTCGGCGCAAAGGGGATTGAAACGGCCGTCTCAACCGGGGGGATAATCTTTGCCTATCTGGGCCTGACACCCATCCTGTCGGTGGCCAGCGAGGTAAAAAACCCACAACGCACCATCCCGATAGCCCTTATCGCCTCGGTTGTTCTGTCCACTCTGGTCTATGTGCTACTTCAGACAGCCTTTATCGGCAGTCTTCCTGTCGCACTGATGCATGATGGCTGGGGGGCGATCGGTAGCCATCTGCCATTGCCCTTTCATGATATCGCGCTGTTGCTTGGTCTGGGCGGCCTCGCGATTGTGGTCGTCCTCGACGCAATCCTCTCTCCAACCGGAACCGGCAATGTCTATATGTCGGCGGCGCCGAGAGTAATCTATGCCTGGTCCAGAGCAGGCGTTTTCTTCCCAGTATTTAAACGTATCAATGCCACGACCGGTGTACCTGATCCTGCTCTCGCGCTTACTTTCGGCCTCGCCCTGTTCTGGACACTCCCTTTTCCCTCATGGCAGGCTCTGATCTCGGTTGTCTCGTCGGCCCTGATGCTGAGTTACGCCTTTGCACCGCTCTGTGCAGCCGCATTGCGTCGTAGCCAACCTGCCTTGCCTCGCCCGTTCCGGCTGCGCGGCTTTGGCTTTTTTTCTCCTGTCTCTTTCATGATCGCAAGTCTCATCGTTGTCTGGACAGGTTGGGCCACACTGAGCTGGCTTCTGCCTTTCGTCATTGTCATTGCGAGCGCTTTCATGCTGTTCTGCAAGCGCAATGATAACGTGGTCCGGTCAGTGCTCTGGATGCCGGGCTATCTCATTGGTCTGCTCGTTTTTTCCTGGCTCGGCCCCTTCGGTGGCCACGCCGCGCTCGGTACTCTCGCCACCGATTTGGGGGTAGGTGTTCTGAGCCTCGTCATTCACGAATGGGCGGCACGCACTGCCCTATGAAAGTGCTGCTGCATGTCTGATCCCGCGCCCCGCCCTCTCAAGGCACATCCGGCGGGCCTGTATTTCATAGCCGCCGCCCAGGGGGCCTGGTATTTTTCTCGCTACAGCACCCAGGCGATACTGGTCCTCTATCTCGCCCATGTCGTATACGCCGCGCCACAGGGCGGCGCCTTTCCCGGGGTTGATGCTTTGCGTCGCCTCCTCTCATGGGAGGCACAGACCACTAACCCTCAAGCACTGGCCTCGACGACGATCGGATTGCTGGCCCTGTGCATGATCCCGACACAGATTCTCGGCGGCTTTCTGTCAGATCGCTTCCTGGGACGACGCTACGGTGCCATGACCGGGTTGGTTTTCCTGACGCTGGCCCCGGTCTTTTGGGCGTTTGATAAAAGCTTCATTCTTGCGCTGCCCTGCTTCGTTCTCGGCCTCTCGCTTGCCGTGAATCTCTTCGCCCAGGTGGGGGATCTGTATGTCGATGACGATCCTCGTCGCCCGGATGCCTATCAGATCATGTCGCTGGTACAGGAGGCTGCCGTCATCATCGGTCCGACGTTCTGCGGCTGGCTGGCGGCGCGTTACGGCTGGCATTATGGGTTCGCTGCCGCGGGAAGCGTCATGCTTGCCGGCACTCTTGCCTATGGCATGGGCTGGCGCCATCTGCCGTCGCCTGCCCCATCGCGCGATGGAGCACGGGGCCATGGGTCGTCACCCCTCGTGCTGCTCAGGCTTGGCCTGCGTATTGCGCTTCTGATCCCGATGCTCGCGATGATCTTCATCTGCAATGAGCAGATCTATGACACCTATCTGATCTGGGGCGAACAACACTACGACCGCCATCTCTTCGGGTGGGTCTTCCCGGCAAGCTGGCTCATGTCGCTGGACGCAGGCGTGAGCTTCATCACCCAGATCATAGCGATCGCATTTTGGCGTTTTTACACGCGTCATCGCGGGACGCCCGGAGAATGGGGCCAGATCGTCAGCTTTGGCATGATCGGGCTGCTGGCGCCTCTCGTACTGGCCTACGCCTCCGTACTACATTCTGATGGTGGTCAAATCAGTATGTCATGGGGGCTCATATTCCATTTCGTGAATGATCTTGCCATGGCGACGATCATGCCGATCAGCCTCGCCTTGTTCATCAGACTTGCGCCCGTCAGCGCCAAAAGCATGGCAGCCGCTGCCTATGCTTTAGTAGCGCGTTTGGCAGACATTATGGCCGGTCAGATCGGCCAGAACCTGCCGGGTTGGGGTTCGACGCGTTTCTGGCTGTTCCACACAGCCGTTATGGCCATCGGACTCGCACTGCTCATCACCGCCCGGTCGCTTTACAAGACGAAAAAATCGCTAACATAGTCTGCTTTCAGCATCATTGCAGTAGGTACAAGCGTTGTAAAACATATCTTCGAACGCACAATTTCTTGCACGCTTTGCGATCGCGCCGAGCAGATCAGATTGCTCAACTCCATGAACAGCTTTGAGGTGCTCGTTTGCGCAGCGGATGGCGGTGACTTACTATGCTTAGCGCGACCTGCCCGAGGCATTTGAGGTGACATCACTCACTCGCCTAAAGCGGGAGTACCACGGATTTTTGTGCCTTGCAGAATATTGACAGGTCATTTCAAATCGAGATTCATTAATTCGTATTCGAATAGGGTATCGCCATCAGCTCTCTGACACGCTGCAGGTCTTGATCTGTAGAGGGATTATAGACGATGAGCCCAAGGTCTGACCTGCCCTCTACGGTAAATCCTGAATATTCCAGCTCGATCAAGCCTACTGCCGGGTGCTGCAAACGTTTTGTTCCTTCACCCTGTTGCTCGATATCGTTGCTCTGCCATAGCCCCAGAAATTCGGGACTGCGCGCGCCAAGTTCCGTTACGAATTCATGGATTTCGGTGGAGGCCCCTGCGCGACTGACGTCTGCTCGGAAAGCGGCGACAACCGATCTTGCAAGAAGCGCCCAGTCTACCTGCATCTGGCGTATATGAGGCGTGCAGAAAACGATCTTAAGAATATTGCGCTGGTCCGGAGCCAGTTCATCGTAATTGGTCAGAACTGCCGCGGCGGCTTTGTTCCAGGCCACGATATCCCATAAGGGCGTTTTAACAATCGCAGGACTGTATTCAAAAGCGTCAAGCACGCGTTGCAAACGCGGCGTAATACCCTCCGACGCCCGATATTTCACCTCAGGGGGATGACCGAGCGCCAGCATATACAAATGGTCACGCTCGGGCTCTGTCAGAAGCAAACCCTTGGCCAGGCGATCGAGTACATCAGAGGAAGGCGCGCCGCCTCGCCCCTGCTCGAGCCATGTATACCAGGTTGGACTAATATTGGAACGCTGGGCCACCTCCTCCCGACGAAGCCCCGGCGTGCGCCGCCTTGTGGCGGAGAAACCAAGCGCCACAGGGTCAAGCCGCGCGCGACGGTCTCTGAGATAAGCGCCGAAAGATGCTGCAGAGGTCAAGGCGAGCCTGTTGGTTTTTATACCAGGATAACGTCACTACTGTAACGGGATAGATATTAGGATCATGAGGAAGGTCAGACAATCGGAAGGTTTTGACCATGAGAGTTTTTCTGACAGGGGCCAACGGGTTCATCGGATCCAGACTGGTCTCTGAGCTTATCAACGCAGGGCATCAGGTTCTGGGTCTGTCGCGTTCGGACGCAGGTGCTCGGAAGCTGATCGCTTTGGGTGCCGAAGTTCACCGAGGTGATCTGGAGGATCTTCACAGCCTACAGGCCGGTACCGAAAACTGTGATGGCGTCATTCACACAGCTTTCGACCATGATTTCACAAATTACGTTGCCAATTGCGAACAGGATCGGCGCGTCATTGAGGCTTTGGGTGCGGCACTGTGCGGGTCACATCGGCCATTTGTCATCACATCGACGACCTTGTTCGGAGAGGCGACGCCTGGGCACATCGCGGATGAAGATGTTTTCAACACGCTTCATACCAACCCCCGCATCCTCTCCGAAATTGCGGCCCAGGAGATGATTGAGCGGGGTATGAATGTCTCGTTAGTACGTCTGTCGCAAATTCACGATGAGACGCGTCAGGGTCTCGTGACCTTCCTCGTACAACTTGCTCTGCAGACCGGACGATCGGCCTATATCGATGATAATGTGTCCCAGTGGTCTGCCGCCCATCTGGTCGATACAGCGCAATTGTTTCGTCTCGCGCTGGAAAAAGGGACGACAGGGGCACGATTTCACGCTACTGCAGAGGAAGGGGTGCCCGTTCGCGGAATAGCTGAAGCCATCGGGAAACGGCTTGGCATGCCGGTTGTGGCCTTGTCTGCAAAAGACGCATCGTCACATTTTGGCTGGCTGCAAGGGTTTGTGTCCAAAAACATGACGGCCTCAAGCACAAAAACTCAGGATCGGCTGGGATGGACACCACGGGGGCACGACCTGCTCAGCGATATCGCCGACCTAGATTTTGAGAATGCCTGAGAAGGGCGCGTGGATCTACAAATTATGGATTTTCTCGCTCCCCTCCCTGCTCCCGAGACCTTAAGAAACAGTCTGACGGGTTGGCAATGGCAGACCAGTATCACCCGTCCTCCTGAATGGAGACACCGTGATTAGGATCAAAACATCCAAATTGCTTCCGCGAGAGAACCAATACAAACCCTCGCGGCAGCAAAGGTAAGGAGGCCTACAAGGCATAAGATAGTTTTGTCATAAGGTGCTCGAATCCGGCGCATCTGCTTGGGCCTATGACCTATCGAGAGGGTACGCCTGCGTAAGGGTAATGAAGACGGGGGAGACAGCTTCCAATTCCTCTCTATCTTGTCACCTCGTGGTCTATCTCCGGGCATTGGCCGACTACCCAACGGACGCAAGCTCGACTGCCGCTTGACAACGGAAAACGGTTAAACCAAGCGCAGCTGGTTATTTTCCTGCACTAGAGATTTTTCGAGAAACAGCGTCGAAACCAATGCTTGGCTCCCGGGTTTCATCAGACCAAGCAGGGGAAAGCAGATGCGGGAGCGGTCTGACAGTCAGGAGACATTCGGCTCGCAGGAAACGCGAGTGCCAGAGGGGCAACCCACTCCGCAAGCTCTTGCGCCAGATGTGGCTGCGTTACGTCTTCACCAGACTGCATGGGCGCGCGTACCAGTTTCCCGGCGGCTCCAGATCCTGAGACGTTTTAGAAAACGGCTTCTTCTCGACATACCGGGCATGCTCGCGCTGATACCGGATCATGCTCCGATCGATGTCATGATGGCCGAGATCCTTCCTATGATATCGGCCATACGGTTTCTGGAAAAAGAAGCCACGTCTCTTCTCAAGGACGCGCCGCTCTCGATGCTCGGACGACCGATCTGGCTTTGGGGGGTTAGGAGCCATATAAACCGCCGCCCGCTTGGCGTGGTTCTCATCATAGCGCCCGGCAATTACCCGCTCATGCTGGCCGGTATCCAGGCCCTGCAGGCTCTGGCCGCAGGCAACACTGTTGCCCTCAAGCCTGCGCCGGGCAGAACCGCTTTGCTAACCCATTTCGTGTCCCTTCTCACTCAGGCAGGCCTGCCTCAGGGCGTAATCCATATTCTGCCTGAGGACGCAGGGCCAAAGGCCGTACAGGAAGCATTCGATCTCATTGTTCTGACCGGCTCGGAGGAGACGGGAAAGAAGGTGGCTCTCGCAGCGGCGCAGAATCTTACGCCGACCATCATGGAGCTATCGGGGGCTGACCCGGTTTTTGTTCTTCCGTCAGCCAATCTGTCTCTCGTCGCTCGCGCCCTCCATTTCGGCCTCACGCTCAAGCATGGATCTACCTGCATCGCGCCGCGCCGCGTTTTTGTGCACGGGAACCATCGTGAGGCGCTGGAAGCTCAATTGGCGCTGCTTTTGAAAAACTCCGGCGCAAGCCATCAAAAGCACTATCCCGCCCTTGATCAGCTTACCCACACCGTCGGACAGGCGGGCGGGGCAGTCAGGAAACTGGGCGCTGCCACGATCCTGCTGCTCGACGCGGACCAGGCAGGGCTTGCGGATGTTGATCTGTTTGCGCCATGGCTTGCCCTGATCGGCGTTTCTGACATGGCCGAGGCTATCGAGATCGAATCCCGCTCACGTCACGCTTTGGGTGCAAGCATTTTCGGTGAAGAAAAGGAAGCCAGGGCGTTGGCAAAACAGATTCCGGCCGGGTCTGTCACGATCAATGATCTGATTGCCCCTACGGCGGACCCTCGCCTTCCGTTTGGTGGGGCGAGAGCGAGTGGTTATGGCATGACACGAGGCCGGGAAGGATTGCTCTCAATGACACGGGCGGTATCGGTCTCAACGCGCCGCTCCGGGGCTTTGCACCTGCTCCATTACGCCAGAATCTTGCATGGAAAATTTTCACGTTGATGTCGGCAACTTACAGGATCACGATCCGTTGACACAACCTGATTTGATTTCAAGCATCTACAATCACGACCTTGAACGGCAGCCTAGACCTCAAGAGCGCTGATTGTTGTTTTCAACCCGGAAATTTCCGGATAGGCCTGCCTCGCAGGAAGGATCTATCGCCTTATGGCCCCTTCGTTCCTTCCCGAATCACCTTCCCATTCAGGTGTCGCATCAAAAGAGATTGCGGTTATCGGCGGCGGTCCGGGAGGGCTGGCTTCGGCTATGCTGCTGGCCCATTCCGGGGCCAGAGTTACGCTTTACGAGAAGAGCTCCAAGATCGGTGGCCGGTCCTCATGTCTCGAACTTGACGGCTTTCGCTTCGACACCGGGCCCACTTTTTTTCTTTATCCCGAGATCATCCGCGAAATCTTCGCGAGGTGCGGCTTTGCCTTCGACAGCATGGTCGAGCTCAAGCGCCTAAACCATCTCTATGACCTCGTCTTTGAAAATGGACCGCGTCTGGCTCTGACGACCGATCCGTCTCGCCTGGAATCCGAAATTGCCAAGATATCCGAGGCTGACGCGAAGAATGTCCGGCGCTTTCTGAACGACAACAAGGGTAAATTCGCGCGCTTCATTGCACCACTTCAGCGGCCATTCAATTCATGGCGCGATTTGCTCAAGCCTGACATGTTGAAGGCACTCCCGGTGCTCTCCCCTCTGTCGTCTATCGACAAGGATCTTTCGCGTTACTTCAAGGATCCCCGCACGCGCCTTGCCTTCTCATTCCAGAGCAAATATCTGGGCATGTCTCCGTATCGGTGCCCCTCCCTCTTCACGATCCTGAGTTATATGGAACATGAATTCGGGATTTATCACCCGACAGGCGGTACCGGCGCGGTTATGGCGGCAATGCAGAGCGCAGCCGAAAGCCTTGGCGTCACAATAAAACTGGGCGAGGCCGTCGAGACGATCGAAACCAGAGATGGTAAGGCGGTCGGCATCAAGACGGCAGGGGGCGTGCAGCCTGTCGACGCTGTAGTCGTCAACGGCGATTTCGCCCGTACCATTCAGAGTTTGCTCCCCGATGCCTCGCGGCGCAAATGGAGCAATGCCAAGCTGGCCAGCAAGAAATACTCCTGCTCGACCTTCATGATGTATCTTGGCTTGCGCGGCACCATGCCGGAAAAAGCCCATCATACGATCTTCCTCTCCAGCGATTATGAAAACAATTTCGCGGAAATCGAAGAAGGCAAACAGATCTCCTCACGGGCCTCACTCTACGTTCAGAATGCCTGCGTCACAGACCCTGCCCTGGCGCCGGAAGGCTGCACAGCCCTCTACGTGCTGATGCCCGTCGGCAATCTTCGTGAAGGCGGTCTTGAGTGGACAGAGGACGCCGTCGCGAAAGCGCGGGCGATCGTCTTCAAGCGGCTTGAGGACGCTGGTTTCGGCGACATTGAAAGCCGGATCATGGTCGAGAAAGTGGTCACACCCATGGACTGGCAGCAAGAGCATGACGTCCATCGCGGCGCGGTGTTCAATCTGGCCCATTCCCTTGGCCAGATGCTGCATCTCAGGCCGCATAACCGTTTCGAAGACGTCAAGGGTGTCTACCTCGCGGGCGGCGGCACCCATCCCGGTAGTGGTTTGCCTGTTATTTTCGAAGGCGCACGTATCAGCGCTGACCTTTTGATCAAGGATCTTGCCAGGACACCGGCCAGGCTTCCGGAAATTCCGGGGCCCGGTATTGCTCTTGTGCCTGAATGCTCACGCGGTTGAGCCATAAGCGGAGAATACGACCATGACGAGTTCTTCCGCACCGATCATCATTATCGGCTCAGGACTTGGCGGGCTCGCGGCGGCCTGCACGCTTAGCGCGAGGGGACACAAGGTCATTGTCTGCGAGGCCAATGACTGGACGGGCGGTAAGGCCGCGGAATGGCGTCAGGACGGCTTTCGCTTCGATATGGGGCCGACCATTCTCACCCTTCCTTCGGTGCTGAAACGCATTTTCGGCGAGAGCGGATTACGTATCGACGAGCGCCTCGATCTGCATCGCCTTGATCCGCAATGGCGTTGTTTCTTCGATGATGGGACACCGCTCGATCTGGTCGAGGATGTCACGCGTATGGCGGCTGAGCTCGAAAAGCGCCATGAAGGTGACGGCAAAGGCTATGAAGACCTTCTGGCCGTAAGCGAGAAGCTGCATGATATTTCCCGCCGCTTCGTTTTCTGGAAGTCTGTTGGCGGTCTGAGGGACACGCTCAAGATCGGCGAGGCCATGTCTCCTGGCACAATGCGCGACGTGCTTGCCCTGCGGATGCATGCCACGCTGGGCGCTGAGATACGCAAGCGTATTGCGAACCCTCAGGCCGTGCAGGTCTTCGACCATTTCACGCAGTATGTCGGCTCAAACCCCCTTCAGGCCCCTGCCGTGTTGACAGGCATCGCCCATATGCAGGTCGACGAGGGAATCTGGTACCCGATGGGCGGCACTCGGGCTGTCCCGCAGGCGCTGAGACGTCTTGCAGAGGAAAACGGGGTTGAATTCCGAACCAATTGCCGTGTGTCGCGCATCATGCATGACGAACATAGGGTTTCCGGTGTGGTGACGGAAGACGGCGAAACGCTGAAGGCATCCGCAGTCATCTCCAACATGGACAGCGTACGCACCATGCGCGAACTGATCGACCGCAAGGTGGCACCGCAGGCCTATCGCCGCTTCATGAGGCAGTGGAAGCATCGCGAACCCGCCTGCTCTGGCGTTGTGCTCTATCTCGGGCTCAACCGCGGCTACGACCATCTTGCCCATCACAACTTCGTCTTCTCCCGCGATGCGGAAGAGGAGTTCGATGCGATCTACAAACACGGTCGCCCTGCCCCGGACCCGACCTGTTATCTGGCGGCCACAGCCCGGACCGACCCGGATACCGCCCCGCCGGGTGGCGAAGCGCTCTATCTGCTGGTGCATACCCCCTATCTACGACCCGGCCAGAACTGGACCCAGATGTTCCCGGGCTATCGTCAGGTCATTCTCGACAAGCTCAAGAAAGCGGGGGGGATGCCGGATCTCGAATCCCGCATCGTAACCGAGCATCACCTGACGCCCATGGACATTCACCTGCGATACTCGCCGCAGGCGGGCGCGATCTATGGCCTTGCCAGTCATGGGCGTCTGGAAGGCGGGTTCAAGCCCGCCAACCGCTCGCGTGATCTCGCCGGTCTGTATCTGGCCGGTGGAAGCGCCCATCCCGGACCAGGCATGCCCATGGCGCTGATGTCGGGATGGATCGCTGCAGATTGTCTTGACCAGGATCGCCAGGCAAGCAGGGATCCCGCGCTTGCCCTCGCCGTCTGATCCGGCAAGGCTAAGCGGACGGTCGCCATTTCTGGCGCACTGGGTGGGCCGTGCACTGAGGCACCGCGTCAAGGGAAGCTTCAGC
This sequence comes from Asaia spathodeae NBRC 105894, assembly GCF_025994195.1. Classification (NCBI taxonomy): domain Bacteria; kingdom Pseudomonadati; phylum Pseudomonadota; class Alphaproteobacteria; order Acetobacterales; family Acetobacteraceae; genus Asaia; species Asaia spathodeae. Next base: position 36,316 of record NZ_BAPY01000037.1, read on the forward strand.
AGGGTCCGCTGGAGCGGAGATTTCCCTCTGCTTCGGCCAAGACAGGGCATCATTCTCTATACCAATCATCCGTCATGGTGGGACCCTGCCCTTTTCTCCGTGATTCAGCAGCATTTCATGCCGAACCGCCCCGGCTTTGGTCCCATCGATGCTCAGGCCGTGAAGAACTATCCACTGCTCCGTAAAGCCGGGTTTCTGCCGCTTGATGGATCCTCTCCGCGCTCAGTGCGCCAGTTACTGGATGCTTCAAGCCTCATTCTGAAAACCGGCGGAGCATTCTGGGTAACGGCGCAGGGAGCGTTTGCCGACGCCCGCGCAAGGCCGATCAGACTACAGCCCGGCCTTGCCCATATCATTAGGCGCAACCCGGAAGCTCTGGTTGTGCCTGTTGCACTCGACTATGCCGTCGGCACGGAAAGCAGGCCGGATATCGCCATACGTTTCGGCGCACCCATGAAGTATCAGGCGCAAACTATTGAGGCTCTGACTGCAGATCTTGCGCTGCACCTCGAACAAACCTGTGATGCACTCGCGGAGCAGGTTATCGGAAAGCAGGACGAGGCCTTCAGACCACTCATGGACGGTCGAACAGGCATGGGAGGGCCTTACAGCCTGATACAGCGTCTTGTTGCATTGCTGCACAAACGCCGTCACGAGCCAAGCCATGCCCGACGTTGAGAACAAAACACGTTTGCGGGCTGAAGCAGCCTTGGCCGCTTTTGCTGTACTCCCTTTCATTCTGGGACTGCTAAATCTGCGAGCCCTGTCCCGCGCGCCTCAACCCACCCCGTCGACCGACGAGGGTGTTTCCGTCCTGATCCCGGCTCGCAATGAAGCCGGTCAGATCAGAGAGGCGTTGGAAGCGGTACTCGCCAATGGATCCCTGGTGCGCGAGATCATCGTGCTCGACGATAATTCGTCTGACGATACGATCATAAAGGCCAGGGAGGTCGGGGACCCGAGGATAAGGATCGTCTCTGGAAAATCCCTGCCCCCCGGCTGGTGTGGTAAAAGCCATGCCTGCGCGCAGCTTGCCCGTCACGCGCGCCAGGACTGGCTTTTGTTTCTCGACGCTGATGTGCGCCTCGCTCCTGAAGCTGTCCGTCGCTTGATGACGGTGGTTAATAAACAGAGGACAATCTCTCTCGTCAGTGGTGTGCCCCATCAGGAAACGCATTCCTTCTTTGAATGGCTGCTCCTGCCCTTCATCAATGTTCTGCTCTTCGGCTATCTGCCGCTGCCGCTCGACAAGGGGCGAACGGCGAGCCTCGCTGCCGCATGTGGCCAGCTCGTCCTGGTGAAGGCACAGGCCTATCGTGAAGCCGGCGGGCACGAGGCGATCCGTTCGCGACTACATGATGGCCTCGCTCTGGCGCGCTCGCTGCGCCAGCACGGGTTTGGCACGAGACTGGTTGACGCAACCGATCTCGCTCATTGCCGGATGTATCGCAGTGCAAGCCAGGTCTATGCCGGGCTGATGAAGAATGCCGTAGAGGGGCTCGCTGGCCCGGTCTCTCTGCCAATATGGACCGCGCTTCTGGCGGGTGGGCACATACTGCCTTTTTTCCTCCGCGCCAGCCCCTTGATATGGATTGCGCGCATAGCAAGTATTGCCTTGAGACTGCTGGTGGCTTTGCGTTGCCGCCAGGGTTTGCTGACCGTGTTGTTCAGCCCCTTGGGCATGATTCTACTGCTCTTGATCCAGTTTCATGCGCGTTTGCGCCACATGACTGGCCGCCCCGTCACCTGGAAAGGACGTCTTTATGAGACTTAAGCCCAGTTTCTCTCGCTATTTTCTGACTGGTGCCGTCCTGACCTGCGTACTGGCGCCTTTGCCCGCTTTCGCGGGGCCTGTGACGGCAGTCGTCGAAAACGTTCCCGATGATAGCGGTACGATACGTGTCGCTATCTGCACAGAGGATGAGTTTCTCAAACCAAGTTGCCGCTACCATGCCGAGATCAAAGCTGTGGCTCAGAAGGTGAGCGTGAGCTTTGCGGATGTTCCACCGGGCGTTTATGCGGTGCAGGCCTTTCAGGACCGCAATGGTAACGCGAAGCTCGACCGGTCCTTCATAGGGATCCCGAAAGAACCCATCGGTTTTTCACGTAACCCCAAAGTAAGCTACGGGCCACCGGGCTTCGACGATTGCGCCGTCAAACTGACACCAGCGGGTGGGGTACTGACCCTCAGTCTTATTACACGCTAAAGATTTCGTCAGAAGATCTAGTCTTGTATGGCATGAGGCTGACCCTCTGACCGGCCTAGGTGACCGGTCAGAAGGGGCTGGGGGTGCTTCAGAACGTCCGATTGACCTGAAGAAACACATAACGGCCGATCATCGCGCTGGAATAGATCGCGTTGGCGGTGTTCGTAGCTGTGTCGAAAACGAAAGGCGGGTTCTTGTCGAGGATGTTGTTCACACCGCCTTCGAAGTTCCACTTGTTCCAACGGTAGTTGACCGTAACGTCATGGGTGAAGATGCCCGGCGTACGCCACTGGCCACCCGTTTTCGGCGTCAGGTCTTCCGACATGTCGTTCCACACCATGCCACCGGTATAGTGAAGCATATAGGTGAAGGTGAACGCATTATGCTGCCAGGATGCGGTCGTGTAGTTGGTGACACGCGGGATACCGTTCGGCATGCCAACTGCTGACGACCCCTGGAAGAACAGGCGCCCGGCATAGTTATACCACGATCCGCCCGGCTCGTTCTGCTGGAGATAGGAAACAATCTGCTGCAGATTGTTCGACAGGGTCAGTGTGTTCGCATGATTGATGCGGAAGCGATAGTCGAGGTCGAAATCGATACCAGACGTCTTGAGACCACCCAAATTGTCGTACAGCGTGTTGACATAGTTGATCTGCTGGTTGGACGATCGCACGATATCGGCGCAATATTGCGGTGCTGAACCACTATAGCAGGAATCAAGGACATACTGCGCGGAGACGGCGCTGATCGCGTTCTTGATCGTGTAATGCCAATATTCAACCGACGCTGACAGATTGGGGATCCAGCGCGGCGTAATGACCGTACCGACGGTATAGGTACGTCCCGTCTCAGGGCGCAGATTCTTGTTACCGCCGCTGATGGAAGGCACCTGCCCTGAGTTGGCCACCTCGAACGTGGCCGGGTTAATCCCCTGCTTCATGCAGTTGGCGACGACAGTCGGGCTGGTCGCTCCCGAGCAGGGATCGTTTGCCGCTGCATAGCCCAGAGACTGGCCCTGGTAGAGCTCATAGACGTTGGGCTGGCGATAGGAAGTACCGAGCGTCGCACGAAAGCGGATATCGCGGATCGGCGACCAGTTGATGCCGACCTTCCAGTTCTGGGTGTTGCCAAAGGTGTTGTAATGCGACCAGCGGCCCTGGGCGTCGACGGTCAGATCCTTGGCAAGAAATGCATCGCGCAACAGCGGCAGCTTGGCCTCGCCATAAATCTCGGTGGCGTTAAAGCCACCACCTGTATAGGACTGCGTGTTGCCGGTCGTATCACCATTGACGGCAAGCGGATCGGGTGAATAGCTCAGCTGCTCGCTGCGGTGTTCAAGACCGAACGCCAGACCCAGATCGCCACCATGCTGGTAAGGCATCTTGACGACCTTATCGTTATTCACACGCAAATTGAAATCGCGGATCATATACTGCGAATGATCGTGCTGGTTGAATTTGGCGTAAGACGCGCCCTGCTGCGACATGGGGGCAAACGGGCTCTGAAGCGTGCAACCGGCGGCGGCCTGGCAGACCGACGGATCATAGACCACAGAGCTGCTGGCGTCGGTCGGGTCCGTCTGTCGAATGCCATATTCCTGGAGAATATGACGATAATTGCCCATATTATTGGTGTCGTAGCGTGCCTGGCTCACCCCGTAGCCCATCGAGGCATCGTAATACCAGTTATGAGTGATCAGGCCGTTCATGCCACCGGTGATCTGCAGATTGTCGGTCGCATATTCCTGTCGGCGGTCGCCGAGATCAGTATAGCGCTTCTGCACGATTGTATCGACGCCAAACGGGTTGTAGGGCGCCGCGGCAGGAAGGGTGAGCGGATTGGAAAGCTGCGACGGATAGATGGAGCCAGCGACCGGCGACGGAGCCAGCGACGCAGCAGCCGTCTTATGCGCATAGCGCACATTGGCATAGAGATTGAAATGGTCGCTGAATTTGTAATGCGCGTCGCCGGAAAGAACCGAGTTCTGCACGTAGTTCGTCAGGCTCTGGTTGTCGCCGTAATTGTACCGGTTTGCCGCCGTGTATTTCGAGAAGGTCGACCCATCATTATTCGAGATCAGACCGGCACCCGGGCCACTCAGAACGCGCGTATTCGCTGCGTAGCCAGAACCATAGATGGGGGCCACGCCGGGGTCATTTGATGCCTGGACAAGGCGCGACCAGTCGCGATCGCGCTGCATCACGGGACCCTGGCTCAGATACTGACCCGCCAGAGTGATGTTGCCCTTGTCGTGGTCGAAGTTCCAGCCCTTATAGGCCGAGATCAGACCCGTGCGTGAATCGCCCTGATCGGTGATACCACCGCGGATCGTCATGCCGCCGGTTGTCAGATCATGACGCAGCTTGATATTGACCACGCCCGAGACCGCGTCGGCGCCGTAAAGCTCCGAACCGCCATCCTTGAGAATTTCGACACTCGCGATCTGCTCGATCGGGATCGTGTTGAGATCGACGCAAGCCGCGCCCGGATCCTGGGCCACGCGCTTGCCGTCAATCAGGACGAGAACGCGTTTCGAACTCAGGTTACGGATATCCGTGCAGGACACGCCGCCGAAGCCATTGGTCTGGGTGTTAGAGGCACCGGAATTGCCGATGGACGGCAGACGCTGCAGATAGTCACCGAGGGTGGTTGCAGCGGTCTGCTGGATCTGCTTTGCCGTGACGATCTGCACCGGGTTGGCGTTCTGGTTGTTCGAGCTGCGGAGCATCGAGCCTGTAACGACGATATTCTCGTTACCGCCGTCGGTCATGGCGGTGGAGAGCACGCGTGCGCGGCTCGCCGGCTTGGCGGCAGGCGCAGCCGTCGGGATGGCCGCACGGCTGCCGTCAGTCGCTACCACACTCTGCCTGACCGCAGGTTTCACGCTGCTGGCGGCACGATGGGTGGCGTGTTTATGCGCCGGAGTTGCAGCAATTGCTGCAGTAACGCCGCACCACGACGACGTGAGAACGGTGGCACCGAGAACCCTTGCGAGGATCGAATGGCACTTCATACAGAAAGTCACCCAAGGAGAGAGGAGAAACAATGTTTCGATACGGTTTCGTTGCAGAAACACCGCATGACATGCAACGGTCAGGGTTACGAAATCGAAAAGAAACGCAATAATGCAACAATTATGTTGTAAACGCGCAACATTAGTTAACAGTGCTTGCTGCCCACGCACACAGAGCACCATCTGCGGCGCGGTCCACCTAACAAAGCTGTCTCTTTTCCTGTCTGCGGTAAGAGCGAGGCAGGCTGGTGTCTCAGGCGTTGAACGGCCGGATAATAGTCAAATAGTGGCGGCACACTCTCAGAAATTACGCCCCCGGATGAACGCCGAAATCACCCTGCGATAATTACCGGCTTTACTCAGCTTGTATGTTTTATTATCGTAACATTAACGCTGACGGAGACTCGAGTTGCTTACAGAATGCGGTGACCTATGAAGATCTATGCTTGGGCCGGTGCTTTTGGCATTGTATTTTTCCTGCTGCCAAGCCTTGTCGCCGCAGTGCTACGGCGGTCCTACCTGCGCCAGCTATTTGTCTGCAATCTTGTGACCGGGCTCACCTTTGCAGGGTGGCTTGGAACGCTGTCATGGGCGCTGACCAACAAACCCTATCCATTCGATGCGCGCAAAAACCCGAAGACAAGGCTTGCAAGCCTCATGTTTCTGGGCGCCTTCCTGATCGAAGTCGGCGCTATCGTCGTGGGGTTCTACGTCCATCGGCACTGAGAAAGGGCGGCACGCCAGATTGCCAGCCAGAGGCCGTTTTATATACCGCGCGACGATCTGGTCGGTATACGTTGCGACCGCCACCGATTGAGCAGCAGCGAATTCGTCACGACTGAGACGGAGCTAAGCGCCATGGCACCACCAGCAATCGCGGGGCTCAGAAAGCCACAGGCGGCAAGCGGGATGGCGGCCAGGTTATAACCGAAAGCAAAGCCGAGATTCTGCTTTATCTTTCTTACAGTCGCCCGCGAAAGCGAAAGCGCATCCTGTATGGCGCGCAGATCGGCACTCATCAGCACCAGATCGGCGGTTTCGAGCGCTGCGGCTGAACCCGATCCGATAGCGATGCTGATATCGGCTGCTGCCAGTGCTGGAGCATCATTAATGCCGTCGCCGGTCATACCGATAACCTCCCCCGGGCCACGTAACGCTTCGATGGCTGCAACCTTGCCCTCCGGCCTGAGCGAGGCCGAGATCTGATCGATACCGACCTCTTTGGCAATCGTCTCAGCCATAACCTGGCTGTCTCCCGTCAGCATGACGGAGCGGATATTGCTTTCGTGAAGCCAGCTCATGATTGCTCCCGCTTCAGGGCGTACCCGGTCTGTCAGGGTAATCACGCCAAGGCAGGAGCCGTTTCGTGCCACAACGGCCTGCGTTGCCGCACTTTCCGTCACAATCTCACTCGCGCCCACGACCTCCTCTGACACGAGATAGTCTTTCGTACCAATGAGATAGCGATCTTCTCCGAGCCAGGCCTCAATCCCTTTTCCCGGAACAGCGCGGAAGCGTTCGAAATTCAAAGGACGGCCCAGCCCCCTCGCCTTCGCTTCGGCAACGATCGCACGGCCGAGCGGGTGTTCGGAGTTGAGCTCAAGCGCCGCAGCAAGCGCAAGAAGAGCCTCAGCCGTCATATCTGCAGACGGAAGAATATCATGAACGCAAGGCTCGCCAAGCGTGATGGTGCCCGTCTTGTCAAATGCCAGCACAGTCAGACGACAGGCACGCTCCAAAGCCTCGGCGTTGCGAAAAAGGATCCCGACCGATGCCGCCTTTCCTGTGCCGACCATGAGCGCAGTGGGTGTCGCAAGACCGAGTGAGCAAGGGCAGGCAATAACGAGAACGGAAATGGCTGAAACGAGGCTCCAGCTCATGCTGCCCGTCACAGCCCAGCCAATGAAAAAGGTCAGGAGAGCGATCACGATGATCGTCGGCACGAAAACCGCCGATACCCGATCGGCCAGTCTCTGTATCGGCGCCTTGGAACCCTGGGCGCGTGACACCAGAGCAACTATGCGAGCCAACGCCGTATCAGCGCCAAGAGAAGTCGCCCGTGCGCGCAGAATACCGGTTGTATTCAGCGTTCCGGCATAGATCGTATCGCCGCTACGGCGCAGAACCGGATTGGCCTCTCCTGTAAGCATGGATTCATTGATTTCCGTCTCTCCATCAATGACCTCGCCATCAACCGGCACGGCCTCGCCGGGGCGTAGAAGAAAGACATCTCCCAGGCGTAGCGATGCAACCGGGCAGACGATAATTCTGTCTCCCTCGACGCGATTGGCCGTCTCGGGCTTGAGGGTAAGCAGGGCCTCAAGCCCGGCTGCCGCCCTGTGCCGCGCACGCGCCTCAAGGAGACGACCAACAGAAACGAGCAGGATTACAAAAGCGCTTGCCTCGAAATAGACAGGCAGATCGATATCAAAGATGGTGACGATCAGGCTGAACCCATAGGCAATGCTTGTGCCCAGGCAAACCAGTACATTCATATTGGCAGCGCCTGTGCGCAGCGCATGCCAGGCACTGCGGTAGAAATGGCGCGCTGAATAGATCTGCACCACAGACGCACAGATGCCTTGCAGCCAGAGGGGCACAAGGTCGTGCCGCCCGACCGCCATACCAATCATCCCGATCAGAAAAGGCAGGCAGAACAGAGCCGTAATCGCCAGATCGATCACCGCACGGCGCTGCTCCGATCCGTCTTTTCGGGAAGGCGCCTGTTCCTGCGCAGGCTCGGCTGAGAAACCGGCTTTCTCGATCGCGCGGACAAGAACAGTCTCGTCAGCCGCACCGTTGACCACCTGTACGAGCGCCTGTTCCGTGGCCAGATTGACCGAGGCCGTGACGCCGGGAAGGCGATTGAGAATTTTCTCGACACGCGCAGAGCAGGCAGCGCAGCTCATGCCGCCAATCAAAAGCGTTACCTCGCTATGAGCGAGCCCGAACCCGGTTTTCTCCACCAGTTTTTCGATGGCCGCGAGATCGGGCGCCCCTTCCGCACGTGTGATGACGGCACGCGAGGAAGCAAAATTGACGGCAGCCTCCAGACCCGTCTGACGGTTGAGCACTTTCTCAAGCCGTGCCGCACAGGCGGCACAGCTCATACCCGTCACTTCAAGATCAAGGGTCTGGAGAGACATCAGCTGGAGCCCCGATCTGCTTCAGATAAGAAAAGAGCGTACTTTCCCGGCCGTATGTCCGGATGCAGCCCCGGAAGGAGCCGGTCTCAGCCCCGCACCACGTCGAAACCGGTTTCCTCAATTACCGTCTCGACAGCGCTTCTCGGCACGGACTGGCCGCCAAGAGTCACGTCTACAGCGCCTGTCTCATGGCTGGCCTTAACTGCCTCCACGCCGGGGATTTCGGCCAGGTTCTTTTCGAGCTTGCTCGAACAGCCACCGCAGGACATGCCTTCAACCTGAAAATGCAATACGTCACTCATGATGTTTTCCTCTGTTCGGTCACCAGAGCCTCTAGTTAGGCATCAAACCCGTTGCAATCAACTCGCACCTCTGAGAGAGTGAACCGAATTCACTAAGATCATGAGGCTCATGAACCGGCCGCGCCATCCTTTCTGGATCGTCGTCCTGATGATTTTCTTTCTTGTACTGCGAGGCATTACGCCTGTTCAGGCAAGTGAGAGCGGCTGCGCGTCGATGTCTCCTGCTCATGGCCTCTCTGCGGCTGCCTTCAAATCCGGATGCAGCGGCCATCATGAGGCTCCAGTGCCTGGTCATGAGCACGGCCATGCCTGCGGAAGCTGTCTTCCGAGTTCCTCCTGCATCTCCAGCTTCGATGCCCCTGTAAGTGGCGCGCTTTCAACGCCGCGTCTGATCTACGCAGCACGGTTCGAACCGGTTCTTCCCCCTGCCCTTTCAGGGCGCAGGGCACCGCCTGATCTGAGACCACCGAGAGTTTCCTGACGCATTGACTTCGTTCTGGCAGCGACGCCGCGCGCGTCCTGCCAAGCCATGTTTCATTCGCTCAGGTCTTGTTTCATGATTACTCGTCCCCGCGCAGGGGCCGGTTTTTCCCGCCGACAATTCGTCACGGGGCTGACTGGCTTTGGCCTTGCTGCCTGCACAAATTTGCAGCCCGATACGCCTCTTTCGGCTGCGACCGATGCGTCTGCGATCCCGCCTGCCGCCGCCTCTCGCTATGCCCTCACAATCGATACCTGCCCGTGGACAATCGGGCGGAAGACCGGTCGCGGCTTCACGGTGAATGGCAGCGTGCCAGCGCCAACCCTGCGCTGGCGCGAGGGCGATGACATGGTTCTCGATGTCATCAACCGGCTTGATGCACCGACCTCAATCCACTGGCACGGTATACGCCTCCCCGCCAATATGGATGGTGTCCCTGGCGTCAGTTTCGCCGGTGTGCCTGCGAAAGGATCTTTCACCTATCGCTTCCCGGTAAGGCAGTCAGGCACCTACTGGTATCACAGCCATTCCGGCATGCAGGAGGCTCAGGGGTTATTCGGCGCCCTCGTGATCGACCCGATGGGCGCGCCACTTCATCATCCTGACCGCGACTATGTAATGGTGCTTTCAGACTGGAGCGACGTCGCCCCGCATGACATCATCAGCAATCTCAAGCAGCAGGACGATTACTACAATTTCCGCCAGCGCACCGTAGCCTCGCTTTTCCGCGAAGCGCGGGAGAGCGGGCTGGGCAATGCCATCGATAATCGGCTGATGTGGTCGCATATGCGTATGTCCGCCACCGATATCTCCGATGTCAGCGGCGTGATCTATACCTATCTGATCAACGGGCAGTCACCCGACGCCAACTGGACGGGTGTATTTAGGCCGGGCGAGCGTATCCGGTTGCGGGTCATCAATGCCTCAGCCATGACCCTGTTCGATTTCCGTATCCCGGGACTGTCATTCGATGTCATTGCGGCTGATGGGCAGGATGTCGAGCCTGTCAGGGTGGATGAGTTTCGCATTGCTCCCGCCGAGACCTATGATGTGATCGTGCAGCCGACAGATGGCAGGGCCTGGACGATTTTCGCGCAGTCCGAAGATCGCACCGGCTTCGCTCGTGGCACGCTTGCCCCCCAGAAGGGTATGGCAGGCCCTGTTCCGCCGATGGACCCGCGCCCGGTTCGAAGCATGGTGGATATGGGTATGGGTCGCATGAGCGGCATGAGCGGCATGAGCGGCATGAGCGGCATGAGCGGCATGAGCGGCATGAGCGGCATGACATCACCTCAATCCACGCCGTCAACCCATGAAACACCGTCCGTCGCGACGCCAACCCTCGTCGTGGATGACCCCGGGCCACCGCCGAAAAATGTTGAAAACCAGAACGTGGCGACAAACCCGGTCGATCGTCTGGCAGAACCCGGCGACGGGCTGGAGCAGAATGGGCGAGAGGTGCTGAGCTATGCCATGCTGCGGGCCCTCAAACCTGCTCCCGATCTGCGCCCGCCCAGCCGGGAGATCATTCTGCATCTGACGGGTAATATGATGCGCTATATATGGGGCTTCGATGCCAGAAAGTTCTCAGAGGCGGGGCCGATCCATCTCGCGCTTAACGAGCGGGTAAGAATAACGCTTATCAATGACACGATGATGGAGCATCCGATCCATCTCCACGGGTTCTGGAGCGAACTTGAAAACGGCCAGGGTAATCTGCGCCCCAACAAGCACACCATCATTTCGCAGCCGGGCTCAAAGCTGAGCTATCTCGTCACGGCAGATACGCCAGGTATGTGGGCGCTTCATTGTCATCTTATCTACCATATGCATCTTGGCATGTTCAGAACGGTGGTGGTGTCATGAAGCACCTGATACGACCTGCCCTGTTTGCCGCCCTGTCTCTTGCTGGTGCCTCACAGGCGCGAGCTGAATCCGCCTCGACAACTGCCATGCAGCCCATGCCGAGCTATATAGACGGCATCATGCCCGTGATGGATCAGGGTGTCTGGGTTCATGGCCTGCTCAACCAGTTCGAGGGACGCGTGGCCGGACAGAACTCGAATTTTCGCTGGGACGGCGAAGCCTGGGTGGGAGGTGATTACAACCGCCTCTGGCTGCGATCAGAGGGCACGCTGACAAAGGGGCGCATGAGCGACGGCGATCAGGAGCTTCTCTACAGCCGCTCGGTCTCGACCTATTTCGACGTTCAGGGCGGTGTGCGAGTGGATCTGGATAGTGGCCCCACCCGCACCTGGGGGGCGTTCGGCATACAGGGGCTGGCACTCTATCAGTTTGAAGTGCAGGCAACGGCCTATGTGAGCGATCGTGGCCGTTTTGCCGGTCGGTTCGAGGGATCATACAATATCCCGATCACCAACCGCCTGATCCTGCAGCCACAGGTAGAGCTGAATCTCTATTCGAAACAGGACAAGGCGCGTGGCAACGGCGCCGGACTCTCCGAAATCGATACGGGGCTCAGGCTGCGTTATGAGATATGGCGCAAATTCGCCCCCTATGTCGCGATGACCTATGACGGCGCCCTGCAACAGGCACGCCGGTTCGCCCGCGAGCGGAACGACAGCGCGGGCAATCTGCGTCTGACATTTGGCATCAGAAGCTGGTTCTGAAACCAGCAGGCAGGACCACCCTCGTTTCCTCACTACGGAATTTCCGCCCTCTCCCGGGGGAATGCATAGCGAGGAACGGGTCATGGCGCTCATGCCTGTGCCTGCGATCGCTCAGTCACCCTGAATCCGATGGTATCCGCGATGTTCTCGGTCCTGGCTTCGATTCTCCCTGTTCTGCCGACTGAGCCCGTCTCTGCCCCGATCGGACCTGACCACTGTTCGCACAAAGATCGTCAATGACCCGTCACCCGACCTGAGGATATAGTTAAACCGATGAGAGAAACAGGCATTATCTATTAGAGAATTTCGCATGTAATCAAGCAAATATAGATCAGTACCGTCAATGTAGTAAGGATATGAAGTAAGGATCAGGTAATTTCTCCGGACTGTACACCCGGACCGTAAGTGTGGCGAAAAAATCACGCTAACTTGCTCAAATCATGGGTTTCGGCCCGAAAATTCCAATCCGCTTGTCATAGAATGAAATATTGATAGGACGGGGCCAATCGGCCACTCAGGAGGCCAACATTCAGACCTAAAGAGTGTGCGCGAACATGCTTGTTTCAAGAACCGGGAGGCTCCGTTCTCTCTGGGTTGCCGGAACCGTTCTGGGGAGCTGCTTCCTCGGCGTTCAGGCATACGCCCAGACGAAAAGCCAGCAGACGAGCTCAAGTAACGAGACCGCCGCAACGCTCGATCCGATCGAAAAGGTCTCGACAACGACCAATAGTTCCGGCGTGAACAAAGATAGCCCGGCGAGCCTCTTCGGCAGCCCATATGACCGCTCACAGCCCACACTCGGCACGGTTCGTCACCCCTATATCCCCGTTCCTGGCAATGAGGCCCTTTTTCCGAAGAGTTTCTCCGACTGGCTCAAACAGCCGACCATGACGGGTGACTGGGGCGGATTGCGCACACGGTTGCAGAACATGGGCATCACGCCCCAGGGCCATTATCTGCAGGACAGTGCCGGCAACCCTGTTGGCGGCAAGACGCAGGCGGTTCGTTACGCTCACGAAGTCGGTATCGGCGCTGACGTCAATTTCGCGCAGCTGACTGGCCATAATTACGGCATGTTCCACGTCTTGCTGACTGAGCGTGCTGGTCTAGGCATCGGCCAGAAAATCCCGACACTCAACAGCCCGCAGCAGATCTTTGGTTCGGGCGAGACGATCCGTTTCACACGGCTTTCGTGGGAGATGCAGTGGAGCCGATATGCCGATACCGAAATCGGCTGGATCAATACCGAAAACGATTTCGGTCAGTCGACCATGCATTGGGGCATGAGTCTCTATTGCCAGTTTGAATCGAACGCCATCTGCGGTATGCCCCAGGCACTCGCAAGCAATTCGGGCTATGGCTACTACCCGACCGCGCATCCAGGCGCTTTCCTCAAGCTCTACCCGTTTGGTGATGAGCGGATGCTGGTGTCAGCCGGTATCTATAACGTCGACCCCACCATCTCGAACACCGGCTATGCATGGAAACTTGGCCTGCATAATTCGACAGGCGCCTATCTTCCCTTCCAGGTCGGCTATCATTTCGGTGGCACGGACAGCAAGGGCCGCCTGCCCACCAATGTGAAGTTTGGCGGCTACTGGGACACGTCTGAAGTCAATAACGTCTATGCGCAGCTTGCTGGCTTTGAACTGTCAAATGCCGCGCTTGGCAATCTGCCCATCGAAAAGGTGCGCGGCCGTTACGGCGGCTGGTTCATGGCCGACCAGATGCTTCAGCGCGACAAAAGCGACTCATCACGCTCGACAGTGGCGTTCCTGTCGTTCACCTGGGGTGATCCACGCACTGCCATTGCGCCCTACTTCATCACCTGGGGTGTCGTGCGCAAGGGAACGTTCTGGAACCGACCGAACGATACGATCAGCCTTGGCGGGAAGTTCAACTTCGTCAATCCCAAGCTCGGTGCCTATGTCGGCGCGCTACAGGTCCAGCAAGGCGCCGATAACGGATTGCTGAAGCCGAGCGGTGAACATGCTGGCGAACTCAACTATGGGTGGCGTCCTACGCAATGGCTCACTGTGCGACCGGGCCTGCAGTATATCTGGCATCCCGGCGGGACGAACCGCTACAAGAATGCCCTTCTCCTCGATTTCGAGACAGGCGTCACCTTCTGAAGCCCGTCACAACGCTTAAGGAAGCGCCCTTCTCCGGAGGGGCGTTTGTCGTTTGAGCCCCGCCCTTTCCGTCAGATACGGTCAAGAAAAAGGGCAAGTCACGGGTGGCCTCCGAGGGGTGGGCATTTCATAAAACTATCATCTTATATCTGTATCTTCTTGTTGCTGCCGCCGATAGAACGAGCCGTCATCTAGATCTATTGAGGTCATACAATGCAGCTTTCCCGTATTTTCGGCGCTCTCTCCCTCTCCCTGGCTCTGAGCTGCGGCGTTTCGCACGCAGCCACCATCACCGGGGCCGGGTCGAGCTTCGCCGCGCCGATCTATGGCGCCTGGGGTGAGACGGCGCAGAAAGCCATTGGCACCTCCGTCAATTATCAGAGCGTCGGTTCGGGCGCCGGACAGAACCAGGCTATCGCGCGCACGGTCGATTTCGGCGCGTCGGACAAGCCGATGGAAGCGGCCAAGCTCGACAGCAACAAGCTCTATCAGTTCCCGACCGTCATGGGCGGCATTGTCGTGATCGTCAACGTGCCTGGCATTGCCCCGGGCAAGCTGAAACTCGACGGCCCGACCATCGCCGGCCTGTATGACGGCACGATTTCCACCTGGAATGACCCACGTATTGCCGCCCTGAACCCAGGCCTGAAGCTGCCTGACTCAGATGTTGCCCCCATTCACCGCGCCGACGCATCGGGCACCAGCTTCGTGTTTACCTCTTACCTCTCCAAGGTTTCGGCCACATGGAAGGGCAAGTTCGGCGCAGGCACGTCGATCGCCTGGGCCGGGGGCGCAGGCGCCCGCGGCAATGATGGCGTGGCCGCTGGCGTCAAGGAATCCGAGGGCGGTATCGGCTATGTCGAATATGCCTATGCAAGCCGCAACCATCTGAACATGGCGCAACTGCGCGACCATGACGGCGCCTTCATCAGCCCCAATGCTGCATCATTCTCGGCTTCCGCCTCTCATGCCGACTGGGACCACGCCGATCGCTATGCAGTCGATCTGCTGGATATTGCTGGCGCCAATGCATGGCCGATCATGAGCGCAACGTTTGTTCTGGTTCCGACCGATCCGAAGGACCCCGCGCAGGGCAAGGCCGTGAGGGACTTCTTCAGCTTCGGCCTCAAGAGCGGCAACCCTGATGCGATCAAGCTGGATTACGTCCCGCTGCCGCAGTCGGTAAAGGATGCCGTGATCAGCAACTGGCCCAAGAACTGAGGGTATTCCGTTCCGGCCTCTTCGGCCGGGATAATCCCGTTTCGATATGTCCTTGATCGGACCTTTCACGCTCTGGGATGCCGCGATGTCGATCCGGTATTCCAGAGCATTTTTGTTTTGAGCCCTGATCAGGCCCGGATGTCTGTCTGACGACGGCATAGGGCCGTTCCCTGCCAACAGACGTCAAGTCCGCTCCCTCAAGCCAGCGTAACGCAGTTCGCTCCCACCCCATAAAAAAAGCGCCTCGTGCGAGCGGACATCATGCCGTCGCCGAGGCGCTTTTCGTTCATGCCCTCTAATCTGTTTCGTTCAGACGCCGGGCGCTGAACGAAACAGAGGCATGCTTATTTAATCAGGCCCTGCCGAAACGCACGCAATCATCCAGCACGTCGATCGAGATGATCGCTGCATTGGCCGTGTCTTCGCGCTCGAGGTCGAGGCGGGCATCGCCTTTCGTCCAGCGGCACTGGTCGTTCTCGAGAGCGGTCCATCCCACGCAGCGACGATTCAGAAGATGACCATCCTGACGGATGGCTGCCGAGGCCTCGAAAACAGTGATCTCGCCAATCAGAACACCAAGCGCGCGCCGGTCGTCTCGGTGAACACCGATGACGTCATATGGCCGCGCAGCCGCCGAGACCATGCGCACAGTCGAAACATGTTCCGGCAGAAGGAAGCTGTAACGCGATCCCGCCATGGAACGGGGACGAAGCTCCTGACCATCCTCTGTGACAAGGTGGAAGTTCAGGGCATCCGGCGTTGCGCCGTCGTCTTGCATCTCCTTCAGACCCAGCTTCTCGCGCATGGCCAGAATGACGTCAGGCTCGACGCATACTGTCTTGAGAGAAATGGCAGTATCAAAGCTCAGCGTTGTGTTGATGAGCATCGAGGCATTGTTGAACAAGGCGCGATAACCATCATCGCCATAGCTCTCAACGCGAGCACCGTCAGCCTCGATCACCTCATGATCATGCAGGTCAATATGGAAATAGCGATAAGTACTAATGCTCTTGTCGAAGTAAATTTTTTCTCCATCGACCAGGCTTCTTGCCAAGAAGAGTCGGCCTTCGACCTCGATCCCATGATCGGCAGTCACTCGCAGGTCCTTGAACGGCACACCATGGCCGAGCGCACCCTGACGAATAACAACCGGGTAGCCTGCACGGTCATCATGCTCTGTAGCCTTGACCTGGCATACCCCCACAGCCAGCGCCTTGATCGGGCGCCAGACTGCTTCACCGTTCCTGAAGACAGCCACTTCATCCGTCAGCGCAAGCGCCTCGACATTCTTGTATCCGGCCGCCGTCAGGATGCGCGTGCCTTCGAGGAAGCAAGGCATATCCTGATGCGCATTCGGGTCATACACCCCCGGTGCGGTAGCACCACCAGTCGAAAAATCGTAGGAGACATTTTTGTCTCCCGTCGCATTCTGAATGATGAGCGACGTGCTCCCCGGCGCCCAGATAGGAAATGGTGTATTGCCTGGTGTCTCGCCGCTCTGGTTTGACCAGCGGAGTTCGGAAGCATCGGGAATTTTGTCGTTGCTCACAAGTATCCAGCCGCCACCAACGCTATAGGAGACGAAGCCGTTTTCGGTCTGGTAGACACCTGTGGTCGTATTTGGCCCAGTCAGGACAATATTGCCTTCGGCATCGACATAAGTCCACGTTGTACCGTCATATTGAGCCTTGAGTGGACCAACTGCCTCATTGGCATTTTTTGCGGCCAAAGTGCCGTCACTGTTCATGATATAAAGGTAGACGTCGTTCAGCTCTGAGGGCAGGTAGCCCGATGGAAGGGCCACACCCGGCATGGCAGCATGGGCATTCGGATCGTATACTCCTGGTGAGACGACGCCACCGAGAACCTGCCCATACGCGAGCGAAGAATCTCCCGCCGTATCGCTCAATTTTATGCTGGTACTAGAACCGATGAAATCAGGGATGGTGCTCGACCCGAGTATCGACCCGTTCTGATTCGCCCAGGTAACCTTCGACGGATCAGAAATTTTATCATTGCTGAAGAGCAAGATCCCTTGAGAGACATCGTACGAAACAAAACCATTGGACGTCTGATACATCCCGGTTGCACCGTTCTGCGAACTGGAGATGACATTTCCGGAAGCATCGGTATACGTCCAGATCTTGCCATCGAAACTCGCCGTGAGCGGCCCTATTGGCGCATTGCCGTGGGTCGCCGTAACCGTGCCATCCGAATTAAGAAGATAAACATAAATATTGTCGAGATTGGTCGGAAGATAGCCCTCTGGGAAGGGCACACCCGGCATAACAGCGTGAGCATTGGGGTCGTAGCTACCTTGCGTGACAACGCCGCCTGAGACCTGCGAGAGCGAGAGCGATTGGTCTACAACCGTATCCGACAACTTGATTGAGGTCGTCCACCCGGCAAAATTCGGAAAGCCTGTGGAGCCAGGAACCGAACCTGCCTGGTTGGCCCACTTAACATGCTCAGGATTGGTAATCTGATCATTGCTGAAAAGAAGGGCGCCACGAGACGAATCATAGGTCACGAAGCCGTTCTGGGTCTGGTACATGCCCGCTGATGCATTGGGCGATGTCGCAACGACGTTTCCAGAAGCATCCGTATAGGTCCAGGTCTTGCCGTCAAAACTGGCCTTGAGCGGTCCGATTGCGTTATTATTATTGGTTGCTGTGACCGTACCATCTGCATTCAGCAGATAGACGTAGACATTATCGAGCGTCGTCGGAAGGAAAGTGTCCGGTAGCGGCAACCCGGGCATGAGAACATGCTCGTTAGGATCGTAGTTGCCTTGCGTAACAACGCCGCCGGAGACCTGCGAAAGGTACAGCGAATTATCGACAATCGTATCCGAAAGAACGATCGAGCTGGTCGATCCCGCAAAGTTAGGAAACCCGTTAGCGCCCGGAACAGAACCAGCCTGATTGGACCATCTTACATGCTCGGGATCGTTGATCGGGTCATTACTGAACAGAAGGGCCCCACGAGACGAATCATAGGTGACGAAGCTACTGCGGGACTGGTACATGCCCGTTGATGCATTTGGCGATGTCGCAACGATGTTTCCGGAGGCGTCCGTATAGGTCCAGGTCTTGCCGTCGAAACTGGCTTGGAGCGGTCCGATAGCTGCATTATTATTGGTCGCCGTTACAGTGCCGTCTGAATTCAGCAAATACACATAGATACTATTGATGTTTTTCGGAAGAAAAACGTCAGGGAGTGGATTGCCCGGCATAACATTATGGGCATTTGGATCATAGGTACCCTGAGAGGTCACCCCGCCCGGCACGATTGACAGAGAAGCTGATTGATTGTCCTTGTTGTCAGTAAGCGTGATCGAGGTTGTCGAACCCATAAAACTTGGAAAGCCGGCGGCGCCGGGTACGGCACCCGATTGATTGGACCAACTTACCTCGGCGGGCTTGGCAATCTTGTCGTTACTGATCAGATAGGTCAGATTATAGTCGGTATGGATGACAAATCCGTTTTCTGTCTGATAGATACCGGTCATACCTGCCAGAGAGCTTGACACCCGATTTCCATCGCCATCGGTATAGATCCAGGTCGTGCCGTCATAACTGGCCGTCATGGTAGGGATGGCTTCGTTGTCATAGCCAGCCATGATCGAGCCATCGGCCTTCAGGACATAAAGATAAACATTGTGCAATGTGGTCGGCAGATAACCATAGGGGTAAGCCACCCCGGGCATGTTGGCATGAGCCGCTTCGTCGTAACTTCCGGCCGATGAGTTGGCACCACCTAGAACCTGTGGGTACGTTATTGGATAATATCCGGACGAATCAGACAAGGTTAACGAGGTAGAATTACCGAAATAATCTGCGGGGGCTTTCGAACCAATAGGCACGCCATTTTGGTTGACCCAATGTACTTGAGACGGATTTTGAATTTGGTCGTTTGTAAAAAGTGTTATGCCCCAATCGGGAGCCTGGTAATTATAAGAAATAAACCCGTTCGACGTCTGATATATGCCCGCAGTAGGACTTTGCGTGTTTAGGATGATATTTCCCTGCGAGTCGACGTATTGCAAGTAACTGCTAGTATACTTAGCCGTAAGGGGGCCAATGGCTTCATTGCCATACAACGCGGTCAAGGTTCCGTCCACGTTCAAGCGATAAGCGTAAACGCTGGAAATCTGGTTCGGAAGATGATTTGAAACTGTGCTCACGTCATTTTTCTCTTTTTTTTGTAGACCAAGTCTAGACGATTACCCCGAGTTTTGTTGCGACAAACTATCTCGCGAGATGTTTCGTTATAATCAGATACATTATCTGCAAGCAACGGCATGGATATTGGGGAAATCCGGTCGACAATATGATATTTTCCACTTACGAATATTATGTATCACTATAGTAAAATCTCGATATACGTAAATAAAAATTCATAAACTTTACAATTTTGAAAATAAAAAGAGAATATTATATAGATACTGTGGAATTCCTTTATGAAGCCGCCCCATTAACTTCCGCAAAAGTAAATAGTCTAATAAACCCGATCTAGCGACAAATGGGCATCTTCCTTCATCATCTGGTGTGAAATGTCAGCAGATAAACAATGAGATAGTCAGATCAGTCGAGTGACGACTTTGCACGAATCTGACCTCCAGCCTCCGGGAAAACAAAGTCACTATTCGCGACAAATCGTGTCACTTCCATTTGCACAGGAAATTGTTAGAACGAACACGAAAGTTTTTATTTATGTTTCGCATTTTGGTTCGTGTATTGATCTATATCAATATCGATTGAACGTGAAGTTTATTTCCCAAACTGAATATTGACCACCGCCATTCCTTGAGCGCATCGTCAATGCAAGGAATGAACGGACCCGCTTCCATAGAACAATTCCTATCCTCAGTTAGGATGCGGTCTTGTATTTATTCCGTTAAAAGGGAGTATTAGTGATGAAATGGTGGGGTCCAATCCATGAGCATTATGCCATGACCGACGTTCAGTCATTGGCACTGAGTATCGTTGCAACACTGGTTGTTGTTTCAGTCATCGCCGTGACTGTCAGGGCGGCGAAGAAAAAGCGTCTTCATACCTCCCATATCAAGACGCTCTGAGCGCGCACTTCCGATCTGGCTATCTGACAAGAGGGCTCAAGCCCCGGATATAGGCAGCCAGACCGAGAAGAAGGAGCGCGATGGCGATGAGTGGCAAGACCGCAATGGTGGCCTGGGTCAGGAGAATTCCTCCTATCAAACCACCAGAAGAGACGGCCAGATTCCATGATGTCGTCGCCATAGCCTGCGCCGCATCGATGGATGAACCGCTTACATGCGCCATCGCGCTCTGCGTCAGGGCGGCAAATCCGCCTGTGGTCAGCCCCCAGAGGATAATCGCAAGGCATACCGCGACCGGGTGACCCAATCCGCACGCAAAAATCAGGCTTGCACCAGCAAATAGCGTGATACTGGCTGGGATAAGAGAGGCCATGTGCCTGTCTATCAGCACCCCTGTGACAAACAGCCCCAACACTGATGCGGCACCGAACAGAAGCAGCAGCGCATCAATACGGCCACTCAGCCCTGATGGCACGAGCAGAGGTTCGATATAGACATAAAGCAGGCTATGCGCCGAGACGAAGCTGAAGATAATGGCGAGATTGGCCAGCACGCCGGGAAGTCTCACGGTACGCAGGATACTGAAACTGACCTCGCCCTGGCTCCCTGGCGCATCGGGCAATACGATAATCGCCCAGAGCAGCAGCAGGGCAGAAAGCCCACCCAAAGCCGCAAAGGCGCCGCGCCACCCTATGAACTGCCCGAGAAAGGCGCTCAACGGCGCTCCGAGCACCAGGGCCAGCGTTACCCCCGATCCGGCCAGAGCGATCGCACGCCCTCGCTGCCCCTCTGGGGCAAGACGCGTCGCATAGCCTGCGAACATCGCCCAGATAAGGCCCCCACAACACCCGGCAATAAAACGGATGATCAGGGATAGGGTAAAACTGGTCGCGACTGCATTGCCGAAATTGACGAGCGTAAAACCGATCAGCCCGGCAAGAAGGAGCTTCTTGCGCGCCAGGCGGTGAGTAAACGCTGTGGAAGGCAGAGCGGCCGATAGGGCTCCAAGGGCAAACGCCGTTATGAACTGCCCCCCCACAGCCTGCGGAACGCGCAACCCGGTCGAGATGGACGACAACAACCCGGCTGGCATGATTTCCGTCAGCAGCGTCACGAAGGCTGCCATGGCCAGTACAAGCATGGCATGCACCGGCATGCGCGCTTCCCTTTGTTCAACCGATGCCTGCATTTGAGATCTGTCCTTTCCTACCCGGTCGCTTCATTCCCACACCTGTCTCCGGCACATATTACCCCGCGACGATGTAGCCAGAGGCTTTCCACCGGGGCGCTGAATTCAGATTTTGGCTCAAAAAGCCAACTGCGAGACAGACCATGGCGCAGGCGCGGCGGTAACGCATCCTGACTGGATAGCCAAGATGCACGCGACCGATTTTGCTATGTGACACGCGTCCGGGCGCGTGTGAGGTATCACGGGCGACGTCTTCGGGGGTAAAAACCTTACGCCATGCCTCTACGGAGAATTTCCCGTTTGAGAGCTCGGACCCGGACGCCGGCTCGATCTGAAGCCAGCCTGATGCCTGAATAGGTGACTTCAAGGTCTCCCGGAGGAAAGAGATCATGGTGGAGGGTAAGCCCTCAAGGCTTCATCTGAAGGCGCACCTCCCCCAATGATCACAGTTAGTCGCAGAGCTTGTTGCAAACGGGATCGGCTCAGGTCGTGCTCAGCGATAACGCGCGCCCGAGATATCAGCCAAAAGCTTACCCGCTTAAACGGAGGGCCGCGTTCACACCGGTTTTGCAGGGGTGAACGACAGCGACCTCCATTAACAGCGGCCGCGGGCATCGGTGCGACTGCGTTTTGCGCGCCGCTGCGAAAGGCTCAGAAAGCTGCGGTCAGACTCAGGTTGAAGGAACGACCAAGTCCGGCGAGCGGGCCGAGAACTCCCGTCTGCTTGTAATCGCCGAGTGAGAGACCACCGAGGGGCAGATAATATTTCTGGTTCATGACGTTCTCGATGCTTCCATCGAGCGTGAATTTGCGCCAGCGATAGCTTGCGCCAAGCCCGAGCAACGCATAGCCGGGTGTTCTCGGCTCGTTGCGCAGCCAGTCGACAGTCGACTTCTTTTTCACCAGCGTCACATCGACCCGCCCAGTGACATTCTGCCAGGTCTCACGCAGCCCGACCGTGCCGTTGACGGGCATCTGGTGGTAAAGGCCGGAATGGGTGACAAAATCCTGACCGCGCACCCAGCTGAACGTGCTGACGATCTTGCCCTGACCAAAACGCTCACTGTCCCACAGGCGATACTGACCCGATCCATTGAGCCCATAGCTCTGGGCGTTGTGGTTGACGAATTGCAGCATCGACAGGCCATTGCTCAACGAGCCAATGCGCATCACGTTTATATAGCCTTCGGTATAGGTATAAAACGGCTGCAGCTTGACGTTCCATCCCTCCCCTTTCGGGTCATGCCATGTCACCGTGACGCTGGCCGTGTTGGCAATTTCGGGTCGGAGATTCAAATTGCCGACATAGCCATTGCCATCGCCAAACCAGCCGATCATGCGCATGGCCATGGCACCACGCCCCCATGCATAGCGTTCGTACAAATTGGGTGAACGCGTCTTGCGCGCGTAACCGCCCTCAATCATCAGGCTGTCCAGAGCGTGCCAGCGTCCTGTTGCGGTCACGTCGAAATTCCTATCGGTGCGGCCGCGTGATGCGGCATTGAAACGCCTGGCAGCCATGATATCGGCCATCTGCATCATGCCCATCCAGGAATAGGGCGCGACCTTGCCCGTGTTCATCATGATCAGGTCATTGCGCAGGCCGAGCTGTGTCGAAAAACGCCGCGTCCATTGTGCGTTCCACTCAATATAGTGACCCAGACGGTCACGATGCCCGTTATTGATATTGTGAAAGGTATTGGGCCCCATCATCATGCTGTTGGCCAGTGGTGGCCACCAGTCATTGAGACCGTTATGGTCATAGCCACTACCGATCCTGATATTGTGACGCGTCGAGAGCGGTATAGTCAGATCGATGGCATATCCCGCCGTGCGGGCATCGGTGTTCATGGGCATGCCGGTCGTGGCGCTATGACCACCCTTGTCATTCATCATGTTCATGACATGGTCAACGCGCTGCCAGAAGCCGCGTACGTCGAGAGTGGCCCAGTTGAACTCGCCACGATACTTGCCATTGACGAAGGTCGAGCGGTTATTCGTCATATCCATATACTGGTTGGGAAATCCCTCATAAGGAATGTCCTGCTGACCAAAGGTCAGCGCCAGCAGATGATTGTCCTTCTTCACCCCTGCCGTAACGGCATGATTATAGGAAAGATAGCTTGTGGAGCGTACCTGACGGCCGTCTCCGCCTGTATGATAATTGCTGGCATGGGCATAAGAGCCAGTATAGCGGATGCTGAACATGTCATTGGCAACCGTGACAGTGCCCGAGGCGCCCGAGCCGCCACCATTGCTACGATAGTCACCCCTGACATGACCGGTCACGAGTATCTTGCCGCTCTTTGCAAAAAGCGGGTCGCGGCGCTCGACCTTGACGGTACCGCCCGTACTATCGCCACCGATACTGACCGGAGTGACGCCCGCAATGGCCTCAGCCGTCGAGACGCTGTCGGGGTCGATATAGGACATCGCCGGGTTCATGTGATTGGGACACGCCGAGGCAATATGCATACCATCTACGATGGTTGCGACACGATCATCCGCCATGCCATTGAGCACCGGAAGCGCTGATACGCCGCCCGCCGAATACATGCTGTAACCCAGCGACCCTTTGAGCAAGGCCGCTGTGTCGGCCGAGTGGATGGCCGTGCGGCGTATGCCTTCAACCCGGAGATATTCCACCTTGCCGTCTTCTTCAGGCGCGGGAAGCTGTTTTGGGTCGGTTGCGGCGTGAGCATCGAAGGCGATGACGAGGGCGAGAACTGAGGTGCATCCGAGCGCGAGGCGCGCATGGCGGAGCGACCTGCCAGAACGGGGCAGAGTCATGACAAGAATATCCTGATCGAAAACGAGACAAGCCGCTGTCTTCGCGCATTCGCCTTCTGCGAAGCCGGAAAACAGGGGCGCTTGCAAGCAATCAGGTCAGTGGAGGTGCCTGGGCAGGCGGCATGACCCATCGCAGCCCGGGTGGCGCACGGCATGGCGGAAGGGTGACAAGCTGACTCAGCTTCAGGCTACGCGCGAAAGCGACAATCAGCGCGATGGCGAGAATGAAAAACCCGAGCTGTAAAAGCGGACAAAGAGCGCAGGCTGAATCGTGATGATGCCCGGTGCTGTGGCCCTTGGGCTCGGCTGGCATAACCATGCCCGCCTCATCGCAACCGGTCATATTTTCGACCATACCCATGGTCGCCATCGCCGGGGCGGCAATATCGACGCCGATCAGACGCACGATTTCCGATCGAGGCGTTTCGTCAGGGCGTGCAAGGCTCTGAAGCATGAGCGACACGAGAAAAGCCAGAAGGACAGGAACAGCTACAGCAAGACGAAAGATCGTCCTGCCTTTGCGTCTGCTCTGTCGGTTTGGCGTCGCCGCGTTAATCGCCCCGTCCCTTCACGTGTCCGGTCTAGTGGGCAGAGAGTTACAACCTGAAACAGGCGGCGTCCAGAGAGATAAAATTGGATTCGAATACTCCCGCTTCATTCCGATGACAGAATCGACATCTTCTGGATGCAGGTCTATTCGTTGTCTAATGGAAACATATTGCCGGAATGTGCCAGTTTGTATTTCTGCTACCTGCGAAAGACAGGCGCCACGCCCCTTACGGGGCAAAGCGCTTGTCTCCCGGTGGATGACGAAGCCGAAGCTCAGGCTTCCATGAGGGCCTGACCGATATATCCGCCCTCCTTACGTCCGGGACAGGCAAAAAGTCCGCCTCCGATATGGGTCGTATACTGGTTCATCATGTCGAATTTCGACATCTTCTCGAAAATCTTCACAAACGCGTTTCGAGGGTCCTGCTGCCAGCTCATGAACAACAACCCGGCATCCATTTCCATCCCCTGACGCCACGGCGGCCAGCGCTCGGCCGTGAAGCTCAGACCGTTATCATAGGAGTAGGCCCGCCGCAGGATCTGCGCGCCCCCATTTTCTTCAGGGGCTGCGAGGCGCGCATGAGAATTCTGCACCGTCACCAGATTGCCGTCACGGTCCTTCTGCGTGAGGGTAAGGGGCTCGAATTCATCATGGCCTCCTATTGGAGCACCGCTCAGCTTTTTACGCCCCATCGTCTCTTCCTGGAAGCTGACCGGTGTGCGATCCCAGTGCTCGAGGGCAATACGGATGATGCGCGATACGAGATAGCTGCCGCCCTGCATCCACGGCAGGTCGGATTGCGCCGCCCAGATATAGCGATCAGCCGAAGCCGGGTTTTTCGTGTCGGGGTTGATCGTGCCGTCCTTGAACCCCATGAGATTGCGCGGCGTCTTGCCCTTGCCGAAACTCGGCAGGAACCCGGCCTGCGCCCAACGCGGATTGGCGATATTATAGGCAAGCCGCGTCAGCGCGCGCGACGCATGCAGCGTGGTCTGGGGGTCATTGGCACAGCATTGCACACACAGATCGCCCCCTGAACGCGCATCGACCAGCTGATCGCCGGTAAATCGCGGCAGATCGGCCATGGCTGGGGTCCGATGGGCCTGCAGCCCGAAACGGTCCTTCCCGTCTTTCACGAAGAGGGTCGGACCAAAGCCGATCGTGATGGTAAGATCGCGATCCTTCAGCCCGGCGATCTCGCCTGAATCGACCAGACCCTCGACGGATTTTCCCGCCATCAGGGCGTCTGCCGCCTCGGTCCATTTTTTGAGCAGCGAGACCAGTTCCTCGCGCTTCGTCGTCGCAACGTCGAAGGTGATGAAATAGGCAAAGGGCTGCTGAGGGGTCAGAATACCCGGTTGGTGAACGACCTGCGCTTGAGCGCCGAAAGCCTGCTCAGCGAGAGGTGCGACGCTGCCAAGGGCTACGGAACTCGCGATGAAGCCCCGCCTGCCAAGGCGAAAACCTTTTTCCGTATCTGTCATGGCTGACTCACATTCAATGTGTTCATGTCGTCTTCGACATAATAAAAGCTCTTGCCATCGGGGGTCATGGCAAGACCGAACAGATCGCCATTTCCCGGCGGCTGCTGCGCCTGATCGGCGTCGACCCATTGCGCGTATATCTGCTTCTTTGCCGCCGGATCGATTTCCACGACCTGACCGTTTCGGCCATTTGCGACAAGCAGGTGGTGGCCCGGCACCCAGATCATGGCGAGCGGCCAATTCAGCAGACCGCCCTTGGTGATGACCCTGCCGACTGCATCGTTCTGCCGTGTGACCGGCTCGGTACGTGTCAGCGCATTGTCAATGGCGGTCACTTCGTTGTCGTAGCCATCGGTCACATAGAGCGTGCCGTCGTCATCAAGCGCCAGTCCCGTCGGCCCGAACAGAAAGTTGTCTCGGTCCGCACGCGCCGAAAAGCCGCTGGCGACAACGGTCTGCTTTTCAAGAACTGGCGCGCTGTTATCGGGGATGCTGAGTTCAAGGCGAAGAACCGTCGCTTTCTGCAGGATCGGCGGATAATGTGTCTGCGGGTCGACCACATTCGGCCCTGGCAGATCGAAACCTGTCATGGAGACGAAAAGCGTGGCCTTGTCGCCCTGATCGACACTCGCAATATCGCCCCAGGGCGCGTTGATGAGCGGCCCCTTCCAGGTGGTAATATATTTACCATTGGCATCAAGCAGGATCAGACATCCATCGCCCTTGGTCGTGGTGGTGCCATCCTTGCTGGGGGCGCTACCAACGATGATCCAGCCTTTTTTCAGGATGGTCAGCGCCGTTGTGAGCCCCACCCCACCCGGGCAGGCCGCAAGGTTGCTGGGCAGATTGGCGAAGAGCCGCGCATTGCCCGACACGGGCGAATAGGCAACGATCGTCGTGCCGGTGCCCTGCAGATTGCTGATATTGTTGAAGTTCGTGACCAGAACTTCGTCCTTTTTCAGCACGCCCATATCATGCGGCACGACAACAACGGCGTAGGGGTTGAGATCGCCATTGCCGGGGCTGGTCGATGCCAGTGTCGTATGGCGATGCAGCGTCTCGAGAAACCCCTTCGGATCAGCTTTCGCGGGAGAAGCGACAGCCACAAGAGTGAGGGCGGTGCAGGCAGCAATCGAAAAACGAGAAAACATGGAACCTCTCACAGCGCGATATTGGTTCTAAACCCGAAGACGAGCTCATCGCGCAGGCGTCGGTCAGGATGGGACGGATTGGGGATGCCGCCACCGGGGTTGAAAATGTACTGAAAGTCGGGTTGCCACTGCATCCAGCCGGTAAACTGATACTGATAGGTCAACTCGACATAGGTCTCGCCGCCCTGTGCCGGGGAATAGGCACCCGAATAGCGCCTGACGGCTCGATCATAATTGGCCAGCGCACCACTGACATGGGTGTAGCCCATACCAATGCCGAACACGTCGTCAGTGCGATATGGCAACGGATCATTGAAGGTGAGACCGAAATTGAGACTGAAATCGATGGGCACACGATCGGATTGCGGTGTCCCCATTGCACGGCCGAAAATACTGATGGTCCGGTTGGCATCGGTATGGCTGCGCCAGATCATCTGATCCATGACAGCGTAGAAACTGAACGCACCACGATGCGTGCGGGCCGTTCCATTGCTGTCAGGCGACGCGAGGGACACACCCGTATTATCCCAGAACTGGTCGGCAAAAGGCTCTGAATCGTACCAGCCGCCCACGCGGTAGACATGGGAGAGCGGCTGAACCTCATCGGGTGAAACCATTGCCCCCAGTGCGGGGTAGACATATTGCAACTCGGCAATAGCCAGCACGCCCCGATTGAGCGGAAAGCTTGTGCCGGACGGGTTGGTTATTTGCGGGTCACCGTCGCGATCTCTCGTCGGGCTGCCGCTATAGACACCGCCAAGCAGATAGAGAGGCGTCGCCAGCCAGTATTTGCCACGCACACCGAGGGCGGAGAGCGGATAAGCCGGCCCGCCTCCAGGCATGTCGGCAGAAGGCACCATCGGCCAGCCGAACATCGTATTGGCAAATACCAGAGCATTGCTGCTGACCATGTATTCCTGGTCGAGGCTCTGCTGGCCAATCTTGATATCGAGTTTCTGCTGATCGAGGAATTTCTGATCGTACCACAACTCCCACAAGCGTGTGGAGCGATCGGCCTCGATACCACTCACTGTCTGCAGGGCCATCAGATTATCGGCGCTGAAATTACGCCCGTGAATCTGCTCCATGCTGACGTTGAATGTTCCGCCATACAAGCCGACAGCGCGTTGCGTATCGACCTGAAGCACGGC
The DNA here is from genome assembly GCF_025994195.1 of Asaia spathodeae NBRC 105894. Classification (NCBI taxonomy): domain Bacteria; kingdom Pseudomonadati; phylum Pseudomonadota; class Alphaproteobacteria; order Acetobacterales; family Acetobacteraceae; genus Asaia; species Asaia spathodeae. Next base: position 64,846 of record NZ_BAPY01000037.1, read on the forward strand.
AACGGTCAGACCATTATATCCTGCGCCGCGATGACTACCACCTGTCGGATTGCCGAAGACTTCGGAGGTTTCCTGAATGGCGAGAACGGCGCCGTATTTCCCGAGTTCCGGGCGTAATCCCCACATATTACCGAGAAGATTCGATGATCGGCGCCAGTTGGAGAGAAATCCGAAAACGCCCGAAGAGTCGTCATCACTCGCCCCTGCGGCATTGCCGAGATTGACAGGCGGCGGAACAGCGCGCGCCGAGAGCGGTAACGACAGCCCCGTCAAACCCAGGCAGGTCACTAATATTCTCGTTCTTCGGGCCTGAGCCTTCGGGCGTCGCCGTGGTCGGAAATCACACATTTTTCGCTCTGGACTTGCTGATATTGATAATCGTTCTCAGTAATACCAGCAAAATTTTGACATGGAAGATTAATAGCCATTAACAAACGAAAACGTGTTTCTTAACCTGAGAAATCCCATTTTATGGGAAAGTTTCCTTTTGAAATACCTCTCGATAAAATCGAATACCTAAAATCAAGGAAAAATATACCAGAACAGATTACACTTTCCCAATCTCTATCGAGAGAGACTTCCGTTCACCCCCAGACCAAATTTGTTATAATGTATCAATTTACACAGAAAGACAGACTACGTATCCCTGCCCGGTCTGCCCTGCTGCAACGGACTGTCTGACGTGTCGAAATACGCTTTTTTCCTTGCTTCTCCGCTTCTCTGCACCCTGAGCGTTGCGCCCGACTGCGCATTTGCCGACAGCCGCGACAAAACCGCCCATGACGAGAGCCAGGAAAAAGCCCCGGTCACTGCCCGGACCCCACCCGCAAAGCGCGAGATCGTGACGGTGCGCCGCCATCGCACCAATGCAGACGGAACAACAGGCCGCTCCATAGGGGGTGGGCTCATGCCCAACCAATCGGCGCCGCGGTCTCAAAGCGGGGTAAATCGCGATTTCATTGCCAGACAATCGCCAACCGTCTCGCCAGTCGCGATGATCGCCGATCTGCCCGGCGTGGTCTATTCGGGCAATGATCCGCTCGGTACCAACGACGAACAACAGGGGCTTTCAGTACGCGGCCTGGACCAGACCGAAATCGGCTATCTGTTCGAAAACGTGCCAGCGGCGCCGCCGCTCTTCCTTGTGCCCTATGCTTCAGCAACAGCCGATAATGAGAACATCGCCTCGATCACCCTGGCGCAGGGCGCGGCTGAAACAGCCTCGCCTCTCTATAATGCGGTGGGGGGTGAATTGTCGGTCAGAATGCGCAAACCATCGGATGAGAGAGGCGGTTTTATCGGCGGATCATGGGGTTCGTATAATCTCAATCGCGCGTTTCTGCGCCTCGAGAGCGGCGTTCTGGGCAAGACGGGTGTGAAGGGCTTCGCCTCCTTCTCCTATCGCGGTGCTGATCAATGGCGCGGCGCAGGCACATCCCGGCGCTTCCATACTGATATGCGCCTGATGAAGGAATGGGGTCAGAAAAGCTCGGCCTCAGTGATCTTTTCGTTCAATCGCGACCGGGGCTATTATCTGCTCCCTCCCACACTCGCGCAGTGGCAGCGCCTTGGCACAAACGCCAATTATGCCGCTGATTATGTGCCGGGCGACAGCAGTTACTATAAATTTCAGGAAAATGCGCGTGCTCAAAGCTTCCTGTCGGCCCCGGTCTCACTCCATCTCGAACGACATCTGACCCTCGATCTGACGCCCTACTTCATTTATGTCTGGGGCTATGACAGCTACGGCACGACACTGAGCCGAACCAACAGCTATAACGGCGCGATGGCGGCAGGCACGCTGCAGGTTCCAGCGAGCCTCGGCAACAACTTCGCCTCGGTCGCTACCGACGTCTATCACCAGTCGCATCCTGGCCTGAACAGCGCCCTCCATTACGAGACGGGGGCGAACCGCCTGTCTCTGGGCTACTGGTATTCCTATTATGATTTTTCCAGTCTTTCACGCTATGTCCTGCCGGACTCACAGGGGGGCGTTTCAAACCAGTGGGGCGCCTTTCCCATCCTCACAGCGGCGGGAGCGCCGCTTTCCTCCTATGACGCAAGGCTTCTGCAGCAGATCAATGCGATCTCTCTGACTGACAGGCTTCATCTTCTGGACCGGAAACTCACTCTGTCGGCGGGGCTGCGTATGGTGTTGGTCTCGCGCTCGGTAACCAATCTTCTGCCCGGGGCGCGCTTTCGCAACGGCGCCAGCTATGCATCACCCCTGCCCCAGTTTTCGGCCGCCTATAATCTGACGCCTCATGATCAGATCTATATCAATGGCACGACAGGCTTTCGGGCGCCGTCTGGCATTTCCAGCTATCAGGACCGCTTCAGCATCGCGACAGGTCGACAATCGCGGGTCGCCTCCTCAGACATCAAACCAGAATATTCGATCGGTGAGGAGTTTGGCTTCAGGCACAAGGGAATGCTGACGCTCTCTCTGGCGCTCTTCAACTACAATTTCACCAATCGGCAGGTTGCCACGACAACAGTCCTGAACGGTGTCACGACAAGTGAATCGATCAATGGTGGCGGACAGACGGCGCGAGGGGCGCAATTCGAACTCGGCCTACGCCCGTGGCACGGTTTCAGCCCCTATCTTTCGGGGCAGTATATCCACGCCACGATCGACAACAACATCCAGTCCGGTGCGGATTATCTGCCGACAAAGGGAAAGCGCCCCGTTCGTACCCCGACGCTCTCGGGTTCGCTTGGCCTTTCCTATGATGACGGGCAGTTTTTCGGCCTGTTTGACGGGCATTATGTCGGCCCTACCTATTCAACATTCATGAACGATGAGCGTATCCCCGGCTTTGCAACGGCCAATCTCTCTCTCGGCTACCGCCTCCAGAAAACGACAAAGCTGAAGACACCACAAATCCAGCTCAATCTGATCAATCTCGGGCGCTCGGGCTATCTGTCGGGTGTCAGCGGCGTCTCGCTCAATCGTAACGCGACGCAAGGTGTGTTTGGTACCACCATCGCCGGGAGAGCGCCGACTTACTTCGTCGGAGGCGGCTTTGCCGGCGTAGTGTCTCTTTCTTCCGGTTTCTGACGGGGCGACAGGCGCCACCGTCAGAGGAGCGACGCTGAGTATGACAGAATGTTGCGAAAGCGAATCAGTGCTTCTCATCACATAAATCTTATTTTATCGTTTCCGCAATGTAACGGTCGAAAGCGGAGATGACAGGGACGGTCCCCGCACGACCCACAGGGTGCACCCATACCGCAGCCCTGCTCACCCTCGAAACCCTGCCCTGCAATGCCACGGAACCTTACCACTCCAAAGGCGTGTCTGGCCGTAGTTTGTTTCGATATCGTATTGTTTCGATTATAATTCTAAAAGGGCTTTTGATGAGACGACGTGCCTCCCTGCTTACCGCCTCACTTGGTGTTTTGAGCGCCATGGCCTGCATGCCCGACGCACGGGCCGAGACCCTTCCCTCGAAGGGTACCCATGGCAGCGTGAGCAAGTCGCGCGCGCCAGCGGTGCAGAAAGCACCCAAAAAATCTTCGCATCGTGCCAAGGCGATATCCGGCGAAGAGTCCGTCATCGTGACCGGCACCCATGCGGTCAATCGCAAGGCGCGCGATAGTACGAGCCCCGTTACGGTCATTTCAGCAGCTGAACTGGCGCGATCGGGCCAGCTCAACCTGACCGATGCCCTTACCCGCGTCTATCCGGCCATCAATATCCAGACACGCGGCAGTGATACGGGGGCGTTGACGGCATCAATCCGTATGCGTGGCCTGAACCCCAACCAGGTGCTGGTGCTTGTCGATGGCAAGAGACGCCATGTAACCGGCAACGTCGTGCAGAATCCGGGCCCGCAATTTGGCTCGACCCCGGTCGATCTCAACATGATTCCGGCCAATGCCATCGACCATATCGAAGTGCTCGAAGATGGCGCAGCCGCGATGTATGGCTCTGACGCGATCGCTGGCGTCGTGAACGTCATCACCAAGAAGCAGGATCATGGGCTGAACATGAGCGCTCAGACGGGGGCAAATGCCTATGCCGGAAGCGGCTGGAATTATCAGCTCAACGCCGATGGCGGCATGAAGCTGGGCCGTGACGGCTATCTGCATCTAAGCGGGCAGATCTACCATACGGACCATTTCTTCACGAATACGGTTGATCACCGGTTGCTGCCCTACGCACCCGCAGGGGCCAATCTCAGCGGCTATTACGGTATCCTGCCGGGCGCCATCAAGGTTCCCTACAACTCCAACAAGATCACAAGCACGCCTGAAGAGACACGCGAGAATCTTGGCATCGATTTCGGCAAAAAGATCTCAGAGACAGTCGATTTCTACGGCCTTATCACCTACGCCCATCGCCATGCAGAGGCGATCCAGAACTATCGCGTACCCAATATCGCGCCGTCTCTTTATCCGCTGGGCTTCTCACCTATCGAAACAATCGAGGAAAACGACTATCAGGCCAATCTTGGCGTCAAAGGCAGCCATCTTTTCGGTTTCGACTGGGATCTGAGCACGCTTTATGGTGCAGACGAAGAAGACATCATCACCAAGAATACAGCCAATACCGGCATGCTGAGTGCTGCCTGCCAGACCACCGACCGAAGCAAGGCCTATTTCTCGTCGCAGGGCTGCGGCTATTCGCCGACCAGCGCACGGGCGCAGACCTATCGCAACGCGATGTGGACCAATAATCTCGATATAAGGCGCAACTTCAAGATCGCCGACGCAGTACCCATGACCCTGGCCTTTGGTGGTCAGCACAGACTGGAAATGTACGACATCATTGCGGGCGAACCCCCTGCCTACGAGGCCGGTGGCACTCAGGGCTATGCTGGGGCTGCTCCGCAGAACGCCGGAAGCTGGAGCCGTAATATCTGGGCGGCCTATATCGATGACGATTTCCATCCGCTGCCCAAGCTCGATATCGATCTCGCCGGACGCTTCGAACACTACACAGACTCAGGCAACACCGAAAACGGCAAGGTCTCGGCACGTTACGACTTCACCAAACGCATCGCTGTGCGCGCCACCATCAGCAATGGCTTCCGCGCACCGACCTTGGCCGAGCAGCATTACAGCGCGCTCAGCGTCGGTCCGACCTCTGCCTCGGGTCTGCTGCCCGTGGCCTCGGAAGCCGCCAGAACGCTCGGTGCAAGCGCCCTGAAGCCTGAACGGTCAACAAGCGCAAGTGGCGGCGTGGTGCTTGAGCCGTTGCCGAGCTTCCATGTCGAGGCCGATGTCTATCAGATCAATCTGAGAGATCGTATCGTTCAGGGTGGATCGGTTGTTGGCCCTCAGGCCATCACTGCCATCGAGCAGATGGGCTATACGCTTCCCGGCGGCGCGACGCTTACCAACCCCACCGGGTTCTCGGCCTATTACTTCTCCAACGGGGCCAGCACACGCACCCAGGGCATCGACATCAAGGCCGATTACCGACTGCGCCTGCATCGCTTCGGCAATCTGCTGCTTTCGATGGGGCTGAACATCAACCGTACCCGACTGACGCATAATGGTCTGTCGGCAACAGGCAATCCTCTGCTCAACGCCCAGACCATTTCCTATCTCACCAGTGAGTCACCACGCAGCAAGATCGTGCTCAATGCGTATTATACGATCGGCAACTGGGACGTTAACCTGCGTCAGACCCGCTATGGCGAAACCGTGGGCATGCTGACCTATCAGGACTGGACCCCGGCAAGTGCGATCTGCCCGCTCAACGGCAAGCCACTGCGAGGTTCGAATACGTGCTTTGCGCAATTCAAGAACACGCCACGCTGGCTGACCGATCTGGAAGTCGGCTATCGGTTCGGCGAGCACTGGCATGTCGCTGTCGGAGCTAACAACATCTTCAATATCCGCCCGCGCAAGGTGCCGGCCAATCTCGCAAGCTACGGCGTCGGGATCTATGACAGCGCCTCGGCTCAGGTGCCGATGAATGGTGGCTATTATTTCGGACGCGTAAACGCGAATTTCTGAGGCAGTCACACTTCGGTATAAAAAAAGGGCCAGAGGCTTTTTCCTCTGGCCCTTTTTTATTGGCGTGAGCCTGACGCTTACTGGAACGGCAGGTAACGCAGCGAGAGGAACACCATGTTGTCGTTTGTGTGCGGCGTACCGCCAACCCCGCTGAACGAGGTGACATAGGTGTAGGAATACTGGGCGCCAACACGCAATGTGCCGTAATCGCCGTGCAGATAGGTCCACCAGAAACCGGCCGTACCCTGAACAACACGATTGATGCTGGTCTGGCAGGCACTGGAAGAAGCGCCTTCGATATCGCAGCCGCCAACGCTGTAAAGCGGGTTGCCATAGCCGTAATGCTTGCCGCCGACATCGAAGTAGGAACGCGAACGCAGCATTTCCATACCGCCATAGGCGTAAAGCTGCAGTGCCTTGGTGGCGTTGCCATAAAGCCCGACGAGCACGTTTGCCGCAGGCATGGGCTTGACCTGGCCCTTCTGGTCGATCGTCACGTCAGGAATATTGGACGTGCCATAACGACCGATACCCGTACCGACGAGACCCGACGCCTGGAAGAAGATCTTGTGCGACTTTTCGACCGGCAGGATAAGCCCGCCGCCACCGCCGCCCGCAAGCTTGGTGCTGCTCTGGCCCGTGCCTGTATAGGAGACCCGGCTATGCGCAAAACGCAGCAGCCCGGTCAGCTCGTAATGACCCCAGCCCGGATCGGCTGCCAGCTTGCCGATGATATCCGGCGCAACGTCGGTCGAGTAGTTCGTCGACGGGTTGTTCACATTCACACCGGCGTTCTGGTAGGTGCCCGAGGTCGCCCCTGTCGGCAGATACTGACCGCCCGAACCGACAGCGATGACCTGCTGCGGGTTTTCGACAGAGACACCCACATTGTAGCGCCCATGATCGAAGCCCTTGACCAGGCGGATCTGCGTGTTGCGGGTCCAGTTGAAGCCCGGAATGTACTGGGCATCGATCGAGAGCGGTACCTGCTCGTCACGGGCGCGCATACCGTGGTTGAACATGGTCAGCAGCGACCAGTTCTGACCACCAAGCAGGGTCAACTCGTCGGCATCGTCGATCAACTGACCGTAGAACACGCGCTCACGAAGCACATAGGAATTCGACTGGCGGGAATTCGATGACGAGCCCGAGCCCTGGAAATCGGTCTCGATATAGGCCTGGGCGCGGAGATTTCTGGTGATATCGCCTTCGACCAGAGCCGCCAGACGGCTTTGACGGGCTGACTCGTGGAATTCGTTGATATGGTAGTTCGGGCTGTTCGCGAACGGGATCGAGCCGAAATTCGACGAAATGTCAGACACGTTGTTGCGCGACCTGAACATCGTGGCCGCTTCGACATAACCACCCAGGGTGATACGCACGCCACCGATCTGGATCTGACCACGATGGAGCGGCCCGTAGAGGTCGGTCACGCGACCGGTCGGTGTGCCGGTCAGCTGACCATAAGGCGTTGCTGCATTGACGGGCGGGAGCAGCACATTGCTGTTCGGGCCCGGTGCCGAAGCTGTTGCAAAACCAGCGCCGGGGCTGGCCGCGCCCGACCCGTGCGCCGGTGCCCCGCGATAGCCGTTGCGGGCACCGTAGGGATCATTTTCTTCATTCTGACGCTGCTGTGCCAGCTGGTCATGAATACGCTTCATCTCGCGCTGATGCTCGCGCTTCATGTCAGCGAGCTGCGACTGCATGGCCTTGATCTGCTTCTCCATCAGACTCATCTGATCGAGGCTGGCGGCTCGCACCGGGGTCGCCACGGCGAGCGACGCCAGCGAGACCGATGCCAGCAGCAAGCGACAGGCACGGGGGAATGAGGTCATGTCAGTATCATCTTCCGATGCTGCGGTTGGTGTGAGCCTCCCTTACTGACTGCGCCTCGCGACTGCCTGCGAAGCTTTGATGACTCCCATATGACGGAATTATGACAGTTATCCCAATACATTGTTTAGAAACAGTTTTTTCAAAAGTCTCTTTTTCACTTCATGGCTCTTCTCTGACAAAGTATGGCAAGTTGTGGTTTTGAGGACACAGATCGGCGCCTGTCGTTTCGAACTCATATTGTGAGCAAATCGATCTGATATTGTTTGTCTGTCGGTTGCGGCGCGTGCAGCAGAGTCGCCGCCATCAAGAGGAGATCCAGCCATGAGGCGACGGCATTTTACGTTGGGCCTTGGTACGAATTTCCTGACTCTGGACGGGTGCGCGACATCACCCTTCTCCACCGTCGACAGACTCATGACGCGGGCGGTCCATGACAGTAAAATGCCAGGTGCCATTCTCGTCATCGGGCACCACAACACTGTGGTGCACCGTTCGGTCATCGGTCACCGCGCCCTCGTACCAGAGCGGGAAAAGCTCACGATCGACACAGTCTTCGACATGGCATCGCTGACGAAGCCTCTCGTCACGGCGCTCTGCCTCATGCAACTGGTAGAGGCTGGCAGACTTTCCCTCGACACGAAGGTTACCGCGCTCCTTCCTGATTTCGCCGCGAACGGCAAAGGCGATATCAGCCTCCGCCTCCTGCTCACCCATTATTCCGGCCTGCCGCCAGACCTGCCCCTCACCGCGCCATGGCAGGGTCGTGATGAGGCGCTTCGTCTTGCCTGCGCCTCGCCCCTTATGGCCCGGCCGGGCTCGACATTCATCTATAGCGACATCAATTTCATCGTGCTTGGCAGGATTGTCGAAATCGTTTCAGGCAACAGCCTCCAGCAACAGGCGCGACATGGCATTTTCGCGCCCCTCTCCATGGGTCATAGTGACTTTCTGCCGCGAGCAAGCGAGCAAAAGATCATCGCCCCAACGCAGTATCAGGATGATGGAACGATGCTGCGCGGGGTCGTGCACGACCCGACCGCGAGACGTATGGGAGGGATTGCCGGTCATGCCGGCCTTTTTTCTCGTGAAGACGATCTGGTGCGCTATATCACAGCCCTGATCGCGTGCCGGGCAGGACAGAACAGCGCCTTTCCGCTCTCCAGAGCGGGCGTCCTGCTTATGACGACACCGCAGCAACCCAGAGACAGGCGTGAACTGCGCGGGCTGGGTTGGGATATCGACACCCATTACTCCTCCCTGCGCGGAGAAGGCTTCCCGCCAGGCTCATTCGGCCATACGGGGTTCACCGGGCCATCGGTCTGGATTGCGCCGGAAAGCGGCAGTTTTGTGCTGATCTTGACAAACAGGGTTCACCCCAGAGGTGGGGTGAGCCTCGTTGCGCTGAGACGCTCGGTTTCGACCGAAGTCGCGCGCGTTCTTTCCACCTTTTAAAGCAGTCGGACCGAGTGACAGGATACGGCCATTCGGTCTGACACGCCCTTAGAGGATCGTATAACCGCCGTCGATCAGAAGATCGGCTCCATTGATCATTGCGGCACCCGATGAGGCGAGGAAAACGGCTGCAGCCGCAATCTCTTCCGGTATGGCAAAACGACCTGTGGGGATGCGGCGTATAGCCGCCTCACCCTTCTCGCCGGCCCAGGCCTTTTTGCCCAGCTCTGTCAGCACAATGGTTGGCGAGAGCGTGTTCACGGTAATGCCGTGTTTCCCCCATTCGGCAGCAAACGTCTTGGACATGCCAATCACACCGAATTTCGAGGCGCAATATGCGACATGTTCCTCAATCGCGACAGTTCCGGCCTGGGAAGCGAGATTGATGATGCGCCCGCCCTTGCCTGCATCGATCATGACGCTGCCCACTGTCTGCGTGACGAGAAAACTGCCCCGGAGATTGATCGCAATCGTCTTGTCCCAATGGTCGAGCGAGAGCGTCTCTGCAGGCGCGAGAAACACGACACCGGCACAATTGACGAGAATATCGATCGCACCAAAAGCCGCGACCACGTCGGCCACCATCCCGCGCACTGAATCCGGATTGGAAACGTCACAGGAAAACGGTTTTGCTGCCTCGCCCAGTTCAGAAGCCTTCGCTGCGGCATTGTCCTGATTGACATCGACGACAGCAACCTTGGCCCCTTTGCGCACATAGGCGCTTGCGATTGCCGCACCGATACCAGAAGCCCCACCCGTAACGAGCGCGATTTTGCCCTTGAGGCTGAAATCGAGATCAATATCGGCAGCTGAGAAGTTCATCTCCACGATCACACTCCTTGTGATAAATCACATCATGCGTATGACATTTGTGGCAGATGCGTAAGCGGTTCAGCCTCGATATCACGGGGAGTTCAGTGAAACTCCATGTTTAGTGATAATCGTGACAAAGATCACAACGACGAGAAAAGACGTCACTGCCGCGAAGGAGAAGTAAAAACGGGTTTTACCGATATCTTTCTTTGCGAGGATAGGCGATCGCAAAAATGAACAATCCGGCTCAAGCGATGCTGAGATGTATATACCATAACAAAGCAGAAAATCTATCATATCTCAAATATAACTATAATAATGCCGGATAAAATTAACCATTTATCAGCAAACTGATATAAAATAAATAACAATTTATGTTAAAGAAATAACTGAAATAATAACAAATTCGATTACCTTAACGTGATTATAACGACGAATCGCAAAATTGAGTCGAAATTACCGATCTATTGACGCAATATCATTTTGTCGCCCCAACCTGCGACGGCAGCCAAACAGAACAAGAAAATACGTTTCTTCAAATAATGACACAGCATTGAAATCATTTTTCCCAAAAGGATCAGAATGATGACGGCCAATCGGAATGTATCCATACGCGCAAAGCAGATCGTCAGCTACGATATCGCTCTTTGCAGCACGACTGCCGAAACAATTGCCAGGATCGTAGATCACAGCAGCGGACACAGGCTCATCTTCGTCGATGAGGGGCTTCCTCCCCAGCATCGGGATGAGTTTCTCAACCAGCTTACCGCAGCGGGCGTCACCTTTACCGTTCGCTCCGTTCCGGGTGACGAGGAGAACAAGACCCTCCCCAATGTGCTCGACGTCGTGAAAGCGATGAACGAATGCGGTGTGAAACGGCGCTCTGCGCCCAGCATCGTCATAGGGGGCGGTGTCGCCCTTGATATCGTCGGCTTCGCCGCCAGTCTCTATCGACGTGGCGTGCCCTATATACGCGTCCCGACAACGCTGCTTTCGATGGTCGATGTAAGCGTTGCTGCCAAGACCGCAGCCAATCATCTGGGCTATCGCAACCGCATCGGCACGTTTCACCCGGCCAGCCTGACACTCGTCAATATGGATTATCTGGGCACCCTGCCACGCCGCCACGTCGCCAATGGGTCGGGTGAAATATTCAAACTCGCCGTCATCAAGGATGCCAAGCTTTTCGATCTTATCGAGGCCTATTCCTTCAGCCTTGCCAAAAGCCCCGACGATATATTCGAGCGTGAGAAAGAGGCTATCGGCGAGATCATCTTCCGCTCGATTGCGGGGATGGCAGAAGAGCTCGAGCCTAATCTCTGGGAAGGCAATCTCGAGCGCGTGGTCGATTATGGCCATACATTCAGCCCCCTGGTCGAGATGACCCATATTGCCGAACTGCTTCATGGCGAGGCCGTGGCACTCGATTGCCTGTTCAGTGCCATCATCTCCTATCATCGCGGTACGTTGTCGCGCCGGGCGCTTGAGCGCCTCTTCCAGGTCGCCTATCGCCTCGATCTGCCTGTTTTCCATCATGGCTTCCAGAATATTGCCCTTTTGATCGACGCCATCGCCGATTCAGCAATCCATCGCGACGGCAAGCAGAATGCGCCGCTCATGAGCGGTATCGGCTCGGCCTATTTCGTCAACGACATCGACGAAACCGAAATCATGCGGGCAGCCGAAGCCATGAAGCGCATCCATGAACAACGCCTGCACGAAAAAACTGATCTCGTCGGGGGCGTCTGATGCAGTATCGCAGCTTGGGAAAATCCGGGCTCGACGTCTCTCTGTTTTCTTTCGGTACGGCCACGTTTGGCCGTACCGACGGGTTTTTCAAAAGCTGGGGAAATGTCGGTCAAAGCGATGCAGACAGGCTCATTGCCTTCTGTATCGACCGGGGCATCAATCTTTTTGATTCGGCCGATAATTACTCCGATGGCGACGCTGAAACCATTCTTGGCGAAGCGCTGCGCGGCCGGAGCAATTCGGTAATTGTCTCAACCAAAACCTCCTGCCCGCTCGGCAGCGGACCAAACCAGTCTGGCGCATCACGTTTCCGCCTGATCGAAGCGTGCGAAGCAAGCCTTAAACGGCTCAAGCGTGATCATATCGATCTCTACACCATGCATATCTCCGATCAGGTGACGCCGGTGGAGGAAACGTTGCGTGCTCTGGACGATCTCATAAGGGCCGGCAAGATACGCTATATCGGCGTCTCCAATTACGCCGCATGGCACCTGATGCGCGCCCTGAGCGTCTCGGAGCGCGCGCATTATGCCCGTTATATTGCCTATCAAGGCTATTACTGCCTTATCGGCCGCGATTACGAATGGGAGTTGATGCCCCTGGCTCAGGATCAGGGGCTCGGGTTGATGGCATGGAGTCCATTGGGCTGGGGCCGTTTGACCGGGAAGCTGCGCCGCAACGCGCCGCAAAGTGGCGAGGGCCGCATCGCACAGGGAGGCGCCGCAGGCGGGCCGCCTGTCGATGAATCCTATCTGTATCGCGTGACCGACCAGATGGAACGTATCGAGGAGGAAACAGGGTTCAGCTTTCCCCAGATCGCCCTTGCCTGGCTCAAGGACCGCCCCACGGTTTCGACCATCCTGCTGGGCGCGCGCAAAATCGATCAGCTTGAGGCCTCACTCTGCGCTCTCGACCAGAGCCTGAGCGCAGACCAGAGGTCACGACTGGATGAAGCCAGCCGCCAGCCTGCACCCTATCCTTACTGGCATCAGCAGACGTTGCCGGAACGCAATCCAATCACATCACTCTGGTGAGAAGGGACCAGGCAAGAACATGTCATCATGGACTTCTTGACAAAGGACTTTCAGGACCGTGTTATTCTTTCCGACATGGCATCGTTTACAGAGTTACGATGCACCATGTCGAAGGAAAGACGCTTTGAGTTATGCCGCAACTCTTTCTGGTCAGCGTTTCGTCTTTCGTGACCTTCGCCATCTTCTGGCCAGCGCATCGCCTTTACGCTCAGGCGATGTGCTGGCCGGACTGGCAGCCTCTTCATCCACAGAAAGAGTAGCAGCCCGCCTTGCCCTTGCCGATCTGCCGCTCAGCCATTTCCTGTCCGAGGCCCTGGTACTGTATGAACGAGACGACGTTACCAGACTGATCATCGACTCACATGACCAGGCAGCATTCGCGCCGATTGCCTCAATGACAATCGGGGATTTTCGCGACTGGCTTCTTTCCCATCAGGCCGACACGGCACGCCTTGCCGCCATCGCGCCAGGCGTCACCCCGGAGATGGCCGCCGCCGTCAGCAAGATCATGCGCAATCAGGACCTGATTGCCGTAGCGCGCAAAATTGAAATCATTACCCGCTTTCGAAATACGATTGGCCAGAAAGGCGTACTCGCCTCACGCCTGCAGCCCAACCATCCGACCGATGACCTGAAGGGTATCGCGCTTTCGACCCTCGATGGTCTGCTCTATGGCTCGGGCGATGCGGTCATAGGGGTCAACCCTGCCACCGACAATGTGGAGAACGGTCTTGCCCTGCTCGACATGCTCGACACCATTCGCCAGACCTATGATATCCCGACACAGAGCTGCGTGCTCACCCATGTGACCAACACCGTTGAAATCATCAACCGGGGCGGCGCGGTAGACCTCGTCTTTCAGTCGATTGCCGGCACACAGAAAGCGAATGAAGGGTTCGGCGTTACGCTCGGCCTGCTGCATGAGGCGCATGAAGCCGCGAAAAGCCTCAATCGCGGCACGCTCGGCGATAATCTCATGTATTTCGAGACGGGACAGGGTGCTGCCCTCTCTGCCGGTGCCCATCACGGGATCGACCAGCAAACCGTCGAGACAAGGGCCTATGCCGTCGCCCGGGCGTTCAGCCCGCTTCTGGTCAACACGGTCGTCGGCTTTATCGGGCCGGAATATCTCTATGACGGCAAGCAGATCACGAGAGCCGGGCTGGAGGATCATTTCTGCGCCAAGCTGATGGGCGTGCCGATGGGCTGCGACGTTTGCTACACCAATCACGCCGAAGCGGATCAGGACGATATGGACGCTCTGATGCTGCTGCTCGGGGCTGCGGGCGTGACCTTCCTGATCGGCGTGCCCGGTGCAGATGATGTGATGCTGAATTACCAAAGCCTCGCATTCAGCGACATTCTGACCACGCGCAGCGTTCTTGGCCTGAACCCTGCCCCGGAATTTGCGGCATGGCTGGAAAAAATGGGGCTTTACGACGCCACCACCGCCCGCGCTCTGGCGCCTGCGCTGCGTGAGACGGTGCTGTCACGCATGATCGGTTTCCAGCCATGAGCGATCTCCCTGAAAAGCCATCGACTGCAAGCGATCCATGGCAAAAACTGCGTGACCTTACGCGCGCGCGCATCGGGCTGGCACGAACAGGCAATACGCAAACCACCCGGGACGTTCTGAGCTTCCAGGCCGCCCATGCCATGGCGCGCGACGCCGTGCACATGACTTTCGATCTCGACTGCCTGAGACACGACCTTGCCCCAGCCGCGCCTCTCATCGTTTCGAGCGCGGCCTCCGATCGCACGACCTATCTCAGCCGCCCCGATCTGGGGCGAAGCCTTGCCGCGGCATCGAAGGAGCTCCTGCCCAGGGGCGATTGGGATCTCGCTTTCGTTCTTGCGGATGGGCTTTCCGCACAGGCGGTCATGCAACAGGGGCCCGCAGTTTTTCATGCCTGCCGCCGGGCCTTGCCAGCATGGCGCATTGCCACGCCTGTCATTGCGCTGCAGGGCCGCGTTGCGATTGGCGACGATATCGCCGAGGCACTGGGCGCGCGCATGGTGGCGGTGCTGATAGGAGAGAGGCCGGGTCTGAGCGTTCCGAACAGCATGGGAGTCTACCTGACCTATAACCCTGCACCCGGTTGCCCTGATTCACGCCGTAACTGCCTGTCGAATATCCACCTTCATGGCCTGGGCATCGACGAGGCCTGCGTCAAGCTCGTCTGGCTCATGCGTGAAGCACAAACATTGAAGCTCACCGGTGTCGACCTCAAGGAGCGCGCACCCCAGCTTTCGGCTCCGGGCACTCCCGAATCCTTACATCAGACCATCGTTCCCGCCCCTGAAAAGAAAGACACGCCATGAGTCAGCCTCCTCAACTGCAGAAAAAGCTCGGTGCGTTTCATCTCTGGGGCATTGCTGTCGGGCTCGTCATTTCCGGAGAGTATTTCGGCTGGAGTTATGGCTGGGCCACTGCGGGCACGCTGGGCTTTCTTGGCGCGACCTGTCTGGTAGCGCTGATGTATACAGCCTTCATCTTCAGCTTTACCGAACTCACCTGCGCCATTCCCCATGCAGGTGGCCCGTTTGCCTACGCCCAGCGTGCCCTCGGGCGTGTGGGTGGCACGGTGACCGGCCTCGCCACATTGGTAGAGTTCATCTTTGCCCCGCCGGCCATAGCGCTGGCCATCGGGGCCTATCTCAATGTCCAGTTTCCAGGGCTTCCGCCGAAGCTTGCTGCAACGGGCGCCTATCTGGCGTTCATGACACTCAATATCGTCGGGGTGCATGTGGCTGCGACCTTCGAGCTATTCATTACCATCGCCGCCATCATCGAGCTTCTGGTGTTCATGGCCGTTGTCGCCCCGTCTTTCTCCTGGGCGCATTTCACCCATATGGGCTGGGGCACAGCCCCCCATTTCGGATGGGAAGCCATGGGTGGGCTTTTTGCCGCCATACCTTTTGCGATCTGGTTCTTTCTTGCGATCGAAGGCGTGGCCATGGCCGCCGAAGAGGCCCGCAACCCCAAGCGCTCGATACCGATCGCCTATTGTGCGGGTGTGCTGACACTCGTTGCCCTTGCTTTCGGTGTAATGATCTTCGCGGGTGGGTCAGGCGACTGGACGACGCTGGCCAATCTGAACGACCCATTGCCAGAGGCCATGAAACGCGTGGTCGGGCAGCACAGCCCCTGGCTGTCGATGCTGGTATGGCTCGGGCTGTTCGGGCTTATCGCGTCGCTCCATGGCATCATCATGGGGTTTGCCCGACAGATCTTCGCTCTGGCCCGGGCGAATATTCTCCCTCGCTCTTTGGGTGCCATCCATCACCGGTTTCACACTCCGCATCGCGCCACGATGGCAGGCAGTGTCATAGGCATCCTCGCGATCTATGCCGATAGTATCATTTCCATCCATGGACAGTCCTTGACTGCGGTTCTGGTCACGCTTTCGGTTTTTGGCGCTCTGACCATGTATGGCGCAAGCATGATCAGCCTGTTTGTCCTGCGCAGGCGTGAGCCCGGACTCGACCGCAGCTATAAAGCGCCACTCTATCCTATTTTACCAGCGATCGCGCTCTCTGGCGCCACCATAAGCTTCGTCGCGGTAACGTATTATAATTTTATATTGTTTCTATACTATACAACTGCGCTTATTGTGATCACCATTTACCTTACAATACGCCAGAGATCCGATAAGAAAGGGAAAGGCAATATTCTTTTATCGGAATGATTATATGGGAAAATCCTGTCTGAGCATTTTCTTGCCCGGCGTCTTCCTGGCGCTGGGTGGCCAATCGATCGGCGCGACACTCTTCACACCGCAAACCATCTCCACAGAAACGCCTGTTTCCGGCGACGCCTTCAAACCTGATACCGTTACACCAGAAGGCTCCAGAACCGGGAACAAACCTGCGGCTACTCCGGTCAAGCTGAAACAGACCGGCTACTGGCACGACACCGAAATACATCTCACCATCGAGGGTGGCATCGCGGCCAATCCATGGACGACATCCGGGCGTAATTTCGGACAGTTCTTCCTCGACCGCGCCAACACGGTCACGCTCAACCAGATCATGGGTTCCGTGTCGCATCCTGTGGCGGATGTGGGATCGGGTTATGGCATCGGTTTCATGGTTGAAATGATGTATGGCTCCGACGCGCGTTTCGATCCGACGATCGGCATGGCAGATAATGCCCTCACAGGCCTGTATCAGTTCGCGCCGACACAGGCACATGTCGACCTGCACGCTCCATGGCTCGTGCACAACGGCATGGATTTCCAGATCGGGCAGTTTTACGGAATCATGGGAGCTGAAGGCATACCCGCCCTCGCCCGACCGTTCTATTCCTTCAACTATGCTTCTGACTATATCGTCCCGTTCGAGACGATCGGCATTCTCAGCACGACCCATCTGAATGACCATTACAACGCCATACTGGGCATCGATGCCGGAAACTCGACCAGCTTCGGCAGGGCGGGCAACAACAACAAGCCCAAAGGCTATGTTGGCGTCTCATTTACGGGCCTGTTGGCCGATCGGCTGGACGGCCATCTGATCGGCCATTTTGGGCCGCAGAGTAATAACGGCGCTCCTGTCACGTCTGCCGACGGGTGGACGAGCGCCGGTCTTGGCTCGAAAGCCAACGGTCTGATGCAGTATAATGGTGATCTTCTGCTGACCTATCATCTCAGCAAGACGCTCTCGACCACGCTGAACGCCATCTATCTCCGTGACGACGCGACACGAAATGACAGCTATGGTGTAACCGGCTATCTCGCCTGGGATATCAACCCGTCAGTCACGCTCAATCTGCGCGGCGAGATCTTTCGCGACAATACAGGGTCGATCATCGCCTCATATGCCAGCATGACGTCTTTCACCAACATGCTGCGTAATGCGCCCTATCCGTATTTCATTGCTCCACCCACAACCTATGGCGCCCTGACCGCGGGGGTGACCTATCGTCCCGACTTCATCAACAGACATATCAGGACAGGCAAGCTGCTTTTCAGGCCGGAACTCAGGCTCGACAAATCACTGAACGGCACGCAGCCCTTCAATCGTGCCGCTTCGGTTGCCGATCCCGTCATACGCGACGGGACAAATAATATGTTCTGGTTCTCCTGCGACGCCGTCTGGTCGTTCTGAGCCGTCGGCAGGAACGCTGCGCTCAGCGTTCCTCCCTGAAATAGGGCGTTCCCAGGGCCGCAGGCGCGGCCATGAAACGGCGCATGCCGGGCAGCAGCATCGCAGGGACGATCATGAACAGGATCGTCCCGAGATAGGGCGTCATGTTGAGAATAGCCGGAGGAACGGGCCACCCCTGCGCCTGCCCGAAGAAACTGAGAGACATTACAAGACCGAACAAGAGCGACGAGGCTGCTGCCAAAACAGGCCGGTAGCCACAGAAGATGACAAGCGCGACCGCGATCCATCCGCGCCCTGCTATCATGCCCTCAGACCATACGGGCATGACCGAGAGAGTCATGTCCGCGCCAGCCAGACCGGCCAGCGCCCCCCCGATGACTACGGCCCCGAGGCGAAAACGCCTTACCGGAATACCTACAGCATCCGCTGCGCCAGGATTTTCACCCACTGCCCTGAGGCTGAGGCCGAGACGGGTGCGAAACAGGACGATATGGCAGAGCAGAGGCAGAAACCCGAAAGCAAGATAGACAAACGGACTCTGGTCGAAAAGCGGGCCGACGAGCGGCAGATGTGACAGGACAGGAATGGGCCAGGATGAGAAACCTGCCGCAACCGGCAACCCGGCCACGTTGTGACCGATCACGGCGCTCAATCCGAGCCCGAGAAAGGTCAGGGCCACACCACATAGCGTCTGGTTGGACGACCCATTGACCGTTGCAAGCCCCAAAACGAGCGCTCCGCCAGCACCAACCGCAACGGCTGCGAGACATCCAAGCCAGGGAGAAAGCGAGGCGTCGGCAGCCAGAACCGCCGTCACTGCGCCAAGAGCCATCAAGCCTTCGACACCGAGATTGATCACGCCGGCCCGTTCGGCCAGAACCTCGCCCTGGGCGGCAAGAGCGAGAATGCTGCCATAGGCAAGCGCATGGAGGATAAGCGAGATCCAGAGGGTCATTTCTGCGTCTCCAGCCGTACATAGGCCGCGAGCTCATCACTGACAGCGATTGCAAAGACCAGCAGCCCGGTAATGGCCAGAACGGAAGATGCACTGACCTGCAGCGTCTGCAGGACGATGCCCATGTTGAGAATGACCGCCATGAGGAACGCGGCCGGGATCAGTGCCAGGGCAGATTGCCGGGCAAGCAGCGCCACCACGATACCGAGATAGCCGTAGCCATGGGCCAGACCACCCTGAAGCCGGTGCACCGTGCCAAGCGCCTCCATCATGCCACCAAGGCCAGCGAGCGCCCCTGAGAAAACGAGCGCCATGAAAAGACGTGGCGCCACCGACACCCCGGCGTAATGCGCAGCTTCCGGGTTCGACCCGCTCAATGTCAGCTCGTAGCCGAAGCGACTGCGCCCGAGCAGCAGACCAAGTGCCGTGACAACGGCCAGGGCGAGCGGACCGCCCCAGTGAACGACACCATAAATCGTCGGTATCGCAGCGTGAATTCTCTCGCTCGAGACCTGCGCGCCCGTGACACGATCGGCCCAGGGGCCAGTCACCAGATAATAGACGAGATAGGACGCGATGAAGTTGAGTAGAAGCGTCGTGATGATCTCGCTTACCCCAAGCCAGGCGCGCCCCGCAGCGGGAACGGCGCTCCAGCAGGCTCCGGCGATCATTCCGGCCATGGCGGCAAGCGGCAGGGTAACTAAAGCGGGAAAGGGAAGAAACAGACCGACGGCCGACGCTGCCGCCGCCCCGGCCAGAAACTGCCCTTCGGCACCGATATTCCACAGCCCGGCACGCAGGGCCAGCCAGACGGCAGCCCCCGTCATGAGCAGAGGCGTCATATAGAGGGCCAGGTTTTCGAGACCGAACTCGGTACCGAAGGTCGACGTAACGACAAGCGTTGCCACCGTGCCGAGATTGAGGCCGAGCAGCATCAGCACGAGAGCGAGCACAAGGAAAACGAAACCCAGCGCCAGGGCCCGGCCGATAAAGATGCGCCGGGCCGGAACGACGGAAAGGCGAATACGACGGCTCATGACGACGCGCCTCCATCCCGACCGCTCATCAGAGCGCCGATACGGGCACGATCATAGTCGCCCCTGGGTACGACGGTCATCAATCTGCCACCGCATAACACGGCAATGCGGTCGCTCAGCGCCATCAGTTCATCAAGGTCTTCTGACACCAGCACCACCGCCCTTCCCTCATCACGGATATCGGCCAGGGTTTGGCGCATCATGGCAATCGCACCGATATCGAGACCACGGCTCGGATAGGAGGCCACAAGCGCGCGATGGCTGATCATCCGCTCTCTTGCGAGCACCAGACGCTGCTGATTGCCGCCGGACAAGGCACGAATAGGCGTCGCAGGCTCGGCGAGGCTCACCTGTGCCTGATCAAGCAGCGAACGGGTAAAGCGCAATGCCTCTGAAGCGTGATAGGCGAGCCGCCCGCCTATCGGGCTGGTGCGAAACAGACGCATGACAGCATTCTCGGTCACTCCAAGCGCGGGAGCGAGCGCCTTGTGCAGCCGGTCTTCTGGCACATAGCCGATCCCGGCCTCACGAAACGCATTCGGTCCGCGCCCGCGCATGTCCTTGCCATCCACGCGGATATGGCCGGTTTCTGATGAACGCAGCCCTGCCAGAAGATCGGAGAGTTCGGACTGACCATTTCCCGTTACTCCGGCAATGCCGAGAATTTCGCCTGCGCGTATTTCAAGCGAGAGCGGATGCAGCCGTATCTGCCCCGCCCCGTCCCGGCATGATACGTTCTCGAGCACCATGACCGCGTCGTCGTCTGTGCGTGGCATCTTGCGCGGATAATCGCTTTTCTGTTCCACCGGACGACCGATCATTTCGGTCACCAGCGTCGAGGGCTTGGTATGGGCGACCAGATGCGTCCCGGAGACACGTCCATGACGAAGCACGGTTACCCGATCGGCAAGCGCCATGATCTCGTCAAGCTTGTGGCTGATGAGAATGACCGCGCCACCCCCGTTGCGAAAGCGGCGCAGCGCTGCATAAAGCTCGCCCACTTCGAGGGGGCTCAGCACTGCCGTAGGTTCATCAAGGATCAGCAGCCGAGCGCCGCGCGAAAGGACACGCAGGATTTCCACGCGCTGCTGTTCGCCCGATGTAAGCGTATCAATTCTCGCTGACGGTCTGATATCAAGACCATAACGTTCGGCCTCGACCTCTGCACGACGCGCCATGGCGGACGCAGAGAGCCTGAATCCTGTCTCGCGCCAGCCGAGTGCCAGATTCTCGGCGACCGTGAAGCGTGAAACCAGCTTGAAATGCTGATGCACCATGCCGATCCCGGCAGCAATCGCCGCCTCGGGACTTTCGAAGCGCACGCCATAGCCATCTAGGATCAACTCGCCTTCATCGGGCTGATAGAGACCCGTCACGATGTTCATCAGGGTCGATTTTCCGGCCCCGTTTTCGCCCAGAAGAGCGTGGATCTCGCCGGGATAGAAATCGATCGAGACATCCTTGTTGGCCACGACGCCCGGAAAATACTTCGCTATGCCAGAGAGCGTAAGAAGCGGCGGCGCGCCCGCTGGCAGATCTGCCGGACGGGTCTCTTGATTATGCAGGAGATCAGACAAGCCCCGACACTCCCTCGACCTGCCAGCTCCAGTGAAAGATTTCCATATCGGTCATGGTCTGACCGGCAGGGACGCGTATCTGGCCGTTGGAGTCCTTGATCGGCCCGACGAAGGGCGACCAGCCTGCCAGCATCCTGTCGCGCGCTGCGTCGGCTTCACGCTGTATGGCGAGCGGCACGCGAGCGCCCCAGCTGTCACGGTCTACGCCATGGCCGAGTGTCAGGAACGTACCTTTGGGGCGCCATGTTCCGGCAATACGTGCCGCGATGGTCTCGCGATAATAAGCCTCGAAATCGAGCACGACCGAGCTGACATAGGCTTTCGGCCCGAATTGCCGCATGTCCGTGTTCCACATGGCCGCCCAGACATTACGTTCCTCTGCCACACGCAGATAGCCGGGATCATCCATGATGCCGCACAGGAAGTCGCACCCGCTATCGATCAGCGCTGCCCCTGCCGAAGCTGCTGCCTGCGGGTCGAACCAGGAATTGATCGAGATGACGCGCATCGTCGCCTCGGGATTGACCGAGCGCGCACCGAGCAATGTGGCATTGGCACTGGCTATGACGGAAGAAGTCGGGAACGATGCCACATAGCCCAGCCGTCCAGTCCGGCTCAGGCGCGCTGCGGCAATGCCAATCACGTAGCTCGCATACCAGTGCGTGATGTAATACCAAGCCAGATTACCCGTAACCGCATTGCCATCGCATTCGAGAAACCCGACATCGGGCGCCTGATCGGCAACATCCTTGATGAAGTCACCATAATTCGAGGTCGAAATGACCATCTGCGCGCCTTCGGCCACGAACTGCCGAAACAGGCGCGTGGCATCGGCGGAATAGGGGACGCTCTCGACGTAGAGCGAGCGCATTTTCGGGAAATGCGCCTTGAGTGCCCTTATGGCCTTGTCATGCATCTGGGACCAGCCGCCATCATTGATGGGGCTGGTATGGCCGAAAGCCACCAGCAGATCTTCTTCCGCAATCGGAGCAAAGCGCGGCTTTGCCTGGGCGGTCAAAGGCAGGGCCGCCAGTGGGGCCGCTGCGAGGAGGGAGCGACGCGTCAGCAAGGACCGGGGCTTCAATGACACGCGGCGATCCCGGGCATGGTAACGAAACCGGGCAATTGTCTGACCTTTCTGACGAAGCGCCTGATGGCAGGGTAGAGATCCATGCCGATACCGAGATCGCGTGCAAGACCGGCAATCGGGAAGACCGCAATATCGATAAAGCCGACAGACACGCCGGAGAGCCATTCCTGCCCATTGAGATAGGTATGGCTCAAACGATCTTCGAGCACGCGAAAGATCAGTGTCACGTCATCCGTCTCCGCTTTTTCAGGCAGGGTCGCGCCGAGTGCCTGCCGCCGCGCCTGAGAGAAGCTTTCCAGCGCCTCCAGAGCCCATTCGAGCGCGTGCCGTGCCTCGCCTTCCGGCCAGGCGCGTTCGACATCGGGCAGTCGTGAGAAATGACGCAGGACCTCGTAAAGCCCGACGCAATAGACACCCTCATCATCGCCAAGCGTCGGACCGAAGATTTCGGCACGACGATCGGTCTGGATCGTGAGCGGAATAGCGAGCAGCGACGCAGCAAGACGCGCCGCATAGCTTCGCTCATCCATCACCCAGCCATTGAGGCTCAGCATCGTATTTCTTCCATGGAATCACGCAAACCAAGCAGCCAGTCCGCCGCCTTGAGACGCGTCGAGGCGTCTCTGACAGCCAGATGCACCATGGTGACTCCCTCTTCCGGGCTGTGCAGGGCGAGAAGCCGGTCGGAAGACAGGCGCCATTGCCCCGTTTCAAGCACGAGCGCCTCACGCAGCTCCGACAGCGTCACGCGTATGGCGAGACTGCGCACGCCATGCCAGTCGCCTTCTGCCGGAGGTATGAGCGGCCGGTTATCGCCACTATCCAGCGCGACCCAGATCAGCCCGGCCTTCTCCTCGACATGGAAACTCTGTGTACGGATCGTAGAGGGCGGGTTGAGCGCGGGGTGCGCCGGTATGGCCCGGCAACGCCCCTCATGGTCGAACTGCCATCCGTGATAGAGGCAGGCGAGCCTGTTATTGCGGATGAAGCCAAGGCTGAGCCGGACGCCTCGATGGGGGCAACGATCCTCCCAGCCATGAACCACGCCCTCCTCATCGCGCCAGAGGACGAGTTCCTGCCCCTCATGACGCACAGGCACGACATCGCCGAAAGCAACATCCATCGACAGCGCTACAGGTATCATGCCGCGGCTTCCCGCCATTGGGAGACCACACAGCTGGCTGGGCCGATCACGCAGGCCATGACGAACATTCCAACAAGAGCATGGGCTCCGCGCAGCAGAAAAACGATCTCATGACCTTCCATCCGTTGCGGTGTCATGTCGAGGCCCAGAAGCCGGGCCCGGCTTTCGGCAAACTCCCGAAACGCCGCAACATCGAAACGACCGGAAAGATGCAACATGATCGAAATGGTCATTCCCTCTCCGGGTCGGATGCTGGCATTGACCATGATCCTGCCAGTAATATTTTTTTTGACAAGCGCAATACTGCTACTAATGTGACCGGGCACGCAACGAATGGAAGGATCGGCAGGATGCACGGGTCACAAAGCGCCGATCCGGTCTTGACACGACAGTGGTATCCTCTCGGCGTGGTCGAAAACCTGACATCCACCTTCATCGAGACCTGCCTACTGGGCCAGGCTGTTCGCTATAGGCTGGACGAACATGGCCATACCGAAGCCTTTAGTGGCGATCGACTGCTTTCAAGCCGCGCCGTCTATGGCCTTCTCTGGACCACGCTTGATACGGAGTGCGGCTCTGACGACCTGATACCCTGTATTCCCGAAGCGGATGAAGCAGACAGAAATCTCGTCTGCTGCGGCTCGATTGCGGTCAAGGCGTCGGGCTTGCGTGTCGTCGAGAACTTTCTGGACATGGCGCATTTCCCTTTTGTCCATACCGACATCCTCGGGGCCGAGCCTCATACGGAAGTCGAGCGCTATACGGTCGAAACACGGGCTGAGGGCCGCGAGATCTGGGCAACAGAATGCCGCTTCTTTCAGCCTCAGGCGGCGCTTTCTGCCGAAGGCGGGCTGATGACGGATTACGTCTATCGCATCGCTGCGCCGTTTTCGACGCTGCTTTACAAGACCAGCCCCGACGATCCGGAGCGCAAGGATGTCATTGCGCTGTTCGTTCAGCCCATGACGGCCGGAACCTGCCGCGCGCATCCTGTCATGTTCCTGCTCGACAATGACTCCAGCCATGATGCTTTGGTCGAGTTTCAGCAGATGATCTTCCTGCAGGACCGGGTCATTCTCGAAAACCAGCGTCCTGTGGCCATGCCGCTCGACGCGGCAAGCGAAATCCCGACACTGGCTGATCGGTCTTCTGTCGCCTATCGTCGCTGGCTCAAGGCGCAGGGGGTCACTTTCGGCGCGGGTCCAGGCGCCTCTGCCCGATCGAGCCACCCCTCACCCACCGGACTGGAGACAGCATCATGACCTCGATAGCGAAAGAGGCCGATCTCGTCTTTCTGCGCAAGGCCTTCGAGGTTGCCGACCAGTCGCGCCTTGCGGGTGATCATCCCTTCGGTGCGGTTCTGGTAGATGATCAGGGCGTGCTCGTGATGAGCCAGGGCAATGGTTACAGCGCCGAGGGCCATGACATGACGGCCCATGCCGAGCGTCTTCTGGCCAGCCGAGCGAGTAAATCTTTCTCACCGGACCGCCTGCATGGCTTCACACTCTACAGCTCGGCCGAGCCTTGCGCCATGTGCGCGGGTGCCATCTACTGGGCGGGAATAGGGCGTGTGGTCTACGGCCACTCCGAGGCGCATCTGAAGGCAATGACCGGCGCACACCCCGAAAACCCGACCCTTGATCTGCCCTGTCGGCAGGTATTTGCTGCCGGTCAGACCGCAACCGAGGTGATCGGCCCGCTGCTTGAAGAAGAAGCAGCCGCTCTCCAGCGCAACTTCTGGCAGGGGCACCTATAAGTTTTTTCAAGCCCGTTCTTTTGGATAAGATGACGATCCGGGTGGCCGCAAGCCCGGAACAGGGTCAGCGCGGATAACTCACTCTTTCAGTCGAAAGGCGTTTTCCATGTCCACCTCCCTGCTTGTTACCTATGCCTGCCTCTACCTCGATCGCGGCCTGGAAATTCCCAACGGCTGGATCCATCTCGAAAACGGTCGTGTCGCCGGCTATGGCGCCATGACCACGCCCGCGCCTCAGGCCGCCCGTGTTCTTTCTGCCGGAGGGCGGCTGGTGACACCAGGCATGGTGAACGCCCACCACCACATGTACCAGAATCTCACCCGCGCCTATGCCCCGGTGGTCAACGGCACGCTTTTCGAGTGGCTTCAGGGTCTGTACCCGTTATGGGCAACACTGGATGAAGAGAGTGTCTATCTCTCCTCCTATGTTGCCATGACGGAATTGCTGCTTGGCGGCTGCACGACATCGATGGATCATCACTATGTCCATCCCCGCCCCAGACTGATCGACGCGCAGATCAGGGCGGCAAGAGATATCGGATTTCGTTTCCACGCCACGCGCGGCTCCATGACGCGGTCGGTCAAGGATGGCGGACTGCCCCCCGACAGCGTGGTGCAGAGCGAAGACGTCATCCTTGAAGACAGCGAGCGCCTTATCGGCCTTTTCCACGATCCCAATCCGGGCGCCATGACCCGTGTCGCCCTCGCTCCATGTTCCCTCTTCAGCGTGTCGGAAACGATCATGAAGGAGAGCGCCCTCATGGCAGAGCGTCATGACGTGCGTCTTCATACCCATCTCGCCGAGGATCACGACGAGGACGTTTACTGCCGCGAGGTCTATGGCTGCACCCCAACCGAATATTTCGAGCGCTCAGGCTGGGCCAGCCATCGCTCCTGGGTGGCGCATTACATCTATCCGACAGGCGACGAGATTGACCGTCTCGCCCATAAAGGCGTCTGCGCCGCTCAATGCCCCTGCTCGAACATGATGATTGGCGGTGGCTCGGCTGACGCGATGGATCTGCGTCGACGGGGGATAAAGGTCGGTCTGGGCTGCGATGGCTCGGCGTCGACCGATCACGCGTCGCTCTGGCTTGAGGCCCGTATGGCTTTGCTTCTGGGGCGTTATCGCAATGGCCCGCATTCCATGACGGCACGAGACGCACTCGACATGGCGACACGAGGAGGTGCCGCCTGCCTTGGATGGGAGGATGAGATTGGCCATCTGCGTAAGGGAGCCTGCGCTGATCTTGTGGTATGGCAACTACCCGCTGTGTCGCGTGCCGGTGCGCTGAGCGACCCGGTAGAGGCTCTACTTCGATGCGCACCGGCGACCGCGTGGTACACCATCGTCAATGGCCGTATTCTTGTCTCGGAAGGTCAGCCCTGCCAGAGCGGGCTGGAAACCGTGCTGCGCGATCATGAACGCGCAGCACGACGCATGCAGAAGCTCGATTGAGAGGAGCCGCCTTCACCCCGCCATGAGATTCATCGCGGGTTGAACCTTGCGTGATACGCAATGCCGGCTCGAAACCCGCCTCCTGCCCTGCCCGTTAGCAATTTTTCTGAGAAGAATCAGAAAAAGAGGCGCAAGTCTGGAGGCCGGAATGAGTAATCGTGAGGGTTCTGCAGCCTAATCAGGCGCTTTACGACCTGCCAATCCTGTCGACAGAAGCAGCTTTCACGCCTCGACCGATTGCAAAACCGCCCTCGATCGCAGATTGTTCGCGGAATAGTCCAATTTCCATCGCCATTGCGGGATCCCGGTTTCCTATGAGTCATGACACGCCCCTGATCGGTATTCTGGTAATCGGTCTCGGGTTGGCCTTTATTCTGGGCACTATTGCCCAGCGCATACGCATTTCGCCGCTGGTGGGCTATCTGCTGGCGGGCATTGCGGTCGGCCCCTTCACCCCGGGCTTCGTCGCCGATCAGCCTCTGGCGTCGGAACTCTCGGAAATTGGCATCATTCTGCTCATGTTCGGGGTTGGGCTTCATTTCTCGCTCAAGGACCTGATAGCGGTCAGGGCCATCGCCGTGCCGGGGGCTCTGCTGCAGGTCGTGGCCTCGGTCGCAATCGGAGCAGGCAGCGCGTGGCTTCTGGGTATGTCCGCTGGCGCCTGCCTCATTTTCGGCATTGCACTGAGCGTCGCAAGTACGGTTGTTCTTCTGCGCACATTGCAGGAACAGCGTCTGATCGAGACCGAACGCGGCAGATTGTCAGTGGGTTGGCTGATCATTCAGGATCTGGTGACGGTGCTGGCCCTCGTCCTGTTGCCTATTTTTGCGCCTCTGATGAAAAGCGGCGCCCATGAGCCCATCAATATTCCCGGCCTTGCCCTCACCATTGCTCTGACGCTGGGCAAGGTTGCTGCTTTCATGGCGCTGATGCTGGTGGTCGGGCGCCGGGTGATCCCGGCCATTCTGCACTACGTGGCCCATACCGGATCACGCGAGCTTTTTCGCCTTGCCCTGCTGGCCCTGGCGCTTGGTGTCGCGTTTATCGCCACTGAGTGGTTCGATGTCAGTTTCGCGCTTGGGGCATTCGTCGCTGGCATGGTGCTCAGCGAATCCGAACTCTCTCATCGGGCGGCTGCGGAAACACTCCCGCTGCGTGACGCCTTTGCCGTGCTGTTTTTCATCTCCGTTGGCATGTTGTTCAACCCGCTGGTCCTGATCAGACAGCCTTTGCCGCTGCTTCTGACCTTTCTGGTCATTCTCGTTGGTACACCGCTCGCGGTCATTGCCATTCTGAGGCTGCTGCGTCAGCCCTGGAATACCACGCTCTTCATTGCCAGCGGGCTGGCCCAGATTGGCGAGTTCTCATTCATTCTTGCAGCGCTGGGCATGAAAATGGGGGTGCTCGACGCACGCGCGCAGGATCTGATTCTGGGGGCGTCGATCCTGTCGATCCTCATCAATCCATTCATTCTCATGGCGACGCAGCGGATCGAAGCCTGGATCACACGGCATACAACCGCGCCAGCACTGCCCTCGCAGGACGAGGCGGGCATTCTGTTGCCGCCGCCGACGCCTACCCAGCTCGAAAACCATGCCGTTGTGGTGGGCTGTGGCCGCGTCGGTCGTCTTGTTGTCGAAGGTCTTGTTCAGAATGGCTGGCCTGTGCTGGTGGTCGAGACAGGAAAACTGGCCGACAACTTTACGGCCAGCAGCACAATCGAACTTCTGGTTGGCAATGCCGCCGAGGCGCGCACCCTCAAGGCCATGGCCCTCGATAAGGCACGACTGCTGATGGTTGCCATTCCCGAGCCGTTCGAAGCCGGTCAGATCATCGCGCAGGCCAAGGCGATCAATCCTGGCCTTATGGTCATCGCCCGTGCCCATTTCGACAGCGCCGTCGAGCATCTCAAGGAGCTTGGCGCCGATCATGTCATCATGGGTGAGCGCGAAATGGCTCTTGCCATGCTTGCCATGACGGCAAATGACCTGCCCTTCGACTCACGTCCTCCCTTGAGCGATCCTTCGTCCGATACAGGGATGGAACCAGTCCCTGTCTGACCGAAGGCAGCGGCTTGTCGTGCCGCCTGCGACGGGCATCTGAAGCCAGTCTATCGACAGCTACGTGACGAAATGTGTCAATTGTGGCTTTTCTGGCATAGTCGTCAGGATCGAAACGAACCACGTCAGGTTTTCACATCGCTGTCATATCTTAAGCCGTAAACAATGCCCAACAGTGACTAATGTCATGGTTTCGCACTGCCCTGAACGAGGCTTCACCCCCTCTTTCCGGATCGTGGTCGTGCGGAATTGTAACGGATCGTTGCTGAATTCTGATTCTCGGTTTGGAAGATCGACACAATGTTCTCTCGCATGGCGCTCCTCTGTGGCACCACAGCTCTGATGGCATCATTGCTGCCCGACGCACGGGCTCAGGAACCTGCCCATACCGTGGTGCCGACGCCGACGCGTCACAACGGGCAGAGCACCACGCCACGACGCGCGGAAGCCGCATCGACAGCACCGTCTATGCTGGGTGCAACGGCACCGACCGATGAGCGCATTGAAGTGACCGGGCATAATTACGGCGATGGCGTTACGCGCCGCGCCTTCGGTGGCGGTTTGATGACGCCTTCCGACAGCCCGAAATCGGTCTCTGCCATTACGCGTGATTTCATCGCGAAACAGAACCCGGCCCTCAACCCGATGCAGCTGATTGCCCTTCTGCCGGGTGCCAATGTGTCTGATACCGATCCGCTGGGCATGACAGGCGGCAATATGTCGGTACGCGGTCTGACGGAATCCCAGATGGGCTTTACGCTCGAAGGCTTTCCGATCAACGATATCGGCAATTTCGCTGTCTACCCGCAGGAAATCGTCGATGCTGAAAACCTGAAGACCGTGCGTCTGGCGCAGGGTTCAGCTGATCTCGACAGCCCCCATATCAGTTCATCGGGCGGTGTGGTCGACATGTACATGATTGACCCCAAGAACAAGATGGGCGGCATGGTCGACATCACCTACGGGTCTTTCAACGCGACACGCGGTTTTCTGCGCTTCGACACGGGACGCATCGGTGCCACCAATATGCGCGCCTATTTCTCCTATTCGCAGGGGCGCCAGGACCATTGGCGCGGGCCCGGCTGGGACAACAAGAAGCACGGCGAAATGAAGATCGTGAACGACTGGGGTGATGGCAACCGCATTTCTCTGGCCGTGGTCGGCAATAATATCCAGAACAACGCCTATCCGAACGTGACAAAGGCAAGCTGGGATAAATGGGGCACCGGCATGACCAATCCGGTCGGCTCCAGCGGTCTGTCGCCCACAGACCCGCCGAACACGGTTTATGAATCCAACTACTATGTTCCCTCAAAGGCTGGTTCGGTTAATTACTACAAGACGCGACCGAACCCCTTCACCAATATTTATGCGTCCATGCCGTCGACGTTTAAACTGAACGATCATCTCGTTCTCACGGAAACACCGTATTTCTGGTATGGTTATGGCAATGGTGGCGGCGCCCAATATACCGACATGTCCAAATTCGTTTATGGCAAGCAGACCCTTGCCGGAACGGTGAATGGCGTCGGCAAGGGCATGCAGGTTCTTTATAATCCGTCGCTTACCGAAACCTATCGACCGGGTGCCACTACCAAGCTGACCCTGACGACGGGCGTCAATCGCCTGATGGTCGGTTACTGGTTCGAATACGCCAAGCAGCGCCAGACCGCGCCTTACAGTTTTGTCGGTGCCGACGGCACGCCGCTGAGCCAGTGGGGCGATGACAATAACGTCGTGCTGAGCAATGGTGCGAAGGCCCAGTATCGTAACACCCTGACGCAGACTCAGGTGCATACGCCATTCATTGGTGACAGCCTCACGCTGCTGCATGGAAAACTGACCATTGATGCCGGGTTGAAATACTCGATCGTCAAACGCTCGGGCACCAACTATCTGCCTGATGTGCGCAGCAAGTATGTGACCACAGACTACAATCAGGCTCTGCCGACTGCCGCGGTTCGCTACAAGATCGATCAGCATAACCAGGTCTTCGTTTCCGTCTCGACGAATTTCCGTATGCCGCAGAACTATGCGCTCTATGATTCCGGCAGCTTCAATCAGAAGACCGGTCTTTATTCCACCCTTGCCAACCCCGATCAGAAGGCTGAAATCTCGATTTCAGAAGAGGCAGGCTGGCGTTATCAGGACGATCTGATTTCGACCGCCCTCACCTATTTCCACTACAACTTCACCAATCGCCTTTATACGCAATCTATTCAGGACCCTGCCTCGGGCGCATTCTACACCACCAATATCAATGCTGGTGGCATGCATTCCGATGGCTTTGACGCCGAATTCGGCACAAGGCCCTTTCATAATGTCCGCCCCTATGTCTCGGTCGAATATCTTCATGCTGTGACGGATAGCAACATCCCTGCCGGGTCGGGTACGGGTGCGGATTATGTACGCAGTGCAGGCAAGAAAGCGCCCCAGGCTCCTGACTGGCAGGTCGGCTTTGGCCTCGATTATGATGACGGCAAGCGCTTTGCGAATTTCAACCTGAAATATGTCGCCCGCCAATATGCAACATTCATGAACGA
Organism: Asaia spathodeae NBRC 105894; assembly: GCF_025994195.1. Taxonomy (NCBI): domain Bacteria; kingdom Pseudomonadati; phylum Pseudomonadota; class Alphaproteobacteria; order Acetobacterales; family Acetobacteraceae; genus Asaia; species Asaia spathodeae. Next base: position 96,430 of record NZ_BAPY01000037.1, read on the forward strand.
CCAGAGCATTCCCGGCTATGTGCGCATGAATATCGGGCTCGGTTATCGCTTTCCGAAAGTCAGCATCTTCAAAAGCCCGGTTCTGCGTCTGAACCTGCAGAATATCAGCGATAACCGCTATCTGAACTGGATCCAGTCGCCACAGGCCAACGCCAACGCCACAACCGGCGTCTTCGGCAAGACGATCGCGGGCTCGGCTCCGAGCTACAAGATCGCCTCTCCGTTCGCCGCTCTGGCAACGTTGACCAGCGACTTCTGAACCCAGGGTCAATTACTCCTCCCGGTGATCTGCGCCTGAAACGTTGCAAATCACCGGGAGGGGAAAGCGGTAATTTTTCTCTCTGATCACTACGCCTCACCAGGCGCTGAACTGCGTCAGAGGTTCCCAAATAGATGGCAGTAAGGGGGTGGTCCTGGCTGCCGCTGGTTCATTCCGTTCTTGCGGGATAACCGGCCTGGCGCCTCTGCCTCAGAGTTCTCCGCAGAGAGGCAGAGCATGGCTTCCTCTCGTGCCCCGATAACGTGCAGCTCCATGCTTCCCTTGGTTTCGGAGCGTCCGATCGGACGGTCGGGGTTACTCTGCTTCTGCGGGTTCCAGCGGTGCGATATGCCGTTACACAGGTTATTTCTGTAAGGCTCGTCCGCAGATCTGCGTTTCCAATTGTCAAAAAATCCCCGTTCCAGAGGGCTTCTCCAGTTAAAGTCCCGCGGAAGCAGTGCTTGTGGTTTCCCATCTGCTGGCCACCTCTACGAGGCGTCTCACGCTACCGCAAATCATACTGGCTCGCAGAGATAACCATCCGTAAGCACCTGCCTTAAAAAACAATTGCCGCATTTTCGAGATTGTGGCATATTGCCATTATACGAACTTTAATCAATCTGTTGATCCTAGGACTGCCCGCACCGACTGCGGTCATGTGCCAACGATTTGTACAGATCAGGGGTGCGCTCCCTCTCGGAGAAACAATTCATCAAATCCGAAATCCAGAGGAATTGATGGAGATCGTTGAAGGCGCTTTATCGACAGCGCGATGCCTACCATCGCATATCGATTTCTTCAGATCGTCCATGGTGGAGCGGCGTCAACTTTTTTTCCTTGGCAATCGATACTCCTGGAAACAAGTCGAAGCGCCAACACTCCTCACCTTGGCTTCATGATGGTTAAACCGTCAGGGAAGATAACCTCGGTCTCGTCGAAACTGTGACTAGGTGGCACTGCCATGAAGGCGATTGGGCGGCTCGTCGGTTCCTCCCTCAAATATAGGGGTCTCGACTGAAACCTGGTTGAGGTCTTTGACGCGGCGTGAGCAGGCATCGCTCACGCCGAACCATGCCCTGTCGTCACGGGACAAAGCAATGACGCAATGCCACAACCGAGCTTATTAGTGGGCTCGATTCCTCATCTTGTCATGGCTACTGAAAGATGGCCCGGCTCCGCGAGCGCGACTCTCTGACACGAGTTCTACTCTCGGATTTACCGGGATCGTCCAAGGATCGATTGAGGCCGCTGTAGGTATGAGCGCGAACGACGGGAACACCTGTATGCTGTCTCGGCGGACGCGGGCAAACCCCAAGGCCTGCCGGAATAGCCTTTGTTGCTCGCCATTTTTCCGGCGGAAACGCAGTGATGATCAGCAATCCGCGCGTGGTCGCCGGCTCAATCCTCTGCCCAAAATCGCGGCTGGTGAGCGACGGCAATCAAAACCGGAAATCGCGGCGTTTACAAGCGCGTCCCACCAGCGTGCCGCCCCACCTGTAATCGGCAACGTAACGACACAAAACTGGCTTCATGCCTGCCCATCGTGCCGACAGGGGATGCGCTCTTAAGCGACAACGCGGGCATCCCGACTTTTTCAGGAGGCTGACATAGCCACTCAAACCACACGACAATTCACGCCACCAGGTGGCCTGCCTGCGTCAACGCCGGTCGGGACTGATGGCTCGACAACCCTCGGCACGATCGCCGACGCGGCGGCGAAGGCGACGGAAAGCCTGGGGTCATTCGCTTTCTCGGATTTCTACGTCGATCAGACGGGCATCCTGCGCAAGCTGCCTGCCAATACCGGCGCGCTGCCGAATGGCCTGACCGTCAATGGCGGGGTCTATATGGGCGCCGCAGACGGCCTGCCGGGCGGACTTTCGTCCAATGGCAGCGTCATCATGACGGATGGCAGCGTCTTTTATCCGGGCGCCTGGTCCAATGGTGGCGTCCTGACCGTCAACCCCTATGCGGTCTCAGCCTGATCGATCCCCGCCCTCAAAACAAGGAACAGATAATGACCGGCACAGGCAACCCCGTCTTTGAATCAGTCGGCGGCGACGTCTCGGGCGCCACGGTTACAGACCCGGCAACCGGCAATGCCAGAGCATTGTCAGACTGGCTCGGGTCTTTCGCAACGCCCGAACAGATCGTCAGGGTTTCGGCATCCGGGGCAACCACCCTGCCGCAGCCCGCTGGCAACACGATCTATCTCGTGACACCCACAGCCCCGGCAACGCTCTCTCTGCCGACCTTTCCGGCAAATGCCCCGACATGGGTTACCGTGATCGTTATTGGCGCCAATCTCGCCGTCACGCTGCCGACCACGGGCGTATCCTATAAGGCAGGCGACGTGCCTGCTGTCGATACGACTGCAGGGCGCGTGACGCTGATCCGCTATCTGTCCGTTCCGGGCGTTTCAACCATTATCGGAGGGATCTGACATGGCCTGGATTCCGGCAACCCATACGACCTTCACCGGCCCTGTTTCCGCAGGCGCCGCCGGGTCTCAGCTTCAGAATGGCTGGTATGACGTCAGTGGCAATATCTGGTCGATCAATGCCCAGGGGCAGCTTGCATCGGTTCAGGCCACCACGCCGAAAAACAACGGACTGCTTTCATTCCCGTTCAGCAATAACGGCGCGGTCAATCAGCGCGCCTCTGCACGGCTCGTCATCAACAACCCGACCGCCATGGGCACGTTCATCGTGCTGCGCAGCGATCTCAACACCTCAGGCGCCACAGAATACGAAATGAGCTGTTCCGGCAACGGGATGAGCTATTTCCTTGTATCCGGGGGCAATTCCCTCAACGGCACCAACAAGGGATACACACGCTCCCTCGTTGCCGGTGAGGTCGTCACGCTGACCGTGGAATGCATACAGGGCAACGGGTCTACCGTGATCACCGGCAGCGTTGTTGACAGCACCGGCGCGACCCTCGCCAGCCTGTCTGTAACCGATACAACCGCTGCCATGCAGAACAAGGTCGGCACAATCGGGATCTTCCAGAACGAGGGCTCGACCTCTGCAAACGGCGCGGCAAACCTGACGCTCGTCCAGTCGATCGACACCTATTACTACAGCGCAGCCTCTCAGCCGGTCAGCGTCAGTGACTCATCGTTCCTCTTTTCGCCTGGCAACTGGACGGGTGATAACGGGCGTGGCGGCTCGGTGTCTCGACGCGCCTGGAATTGCGGCGCGTGGTTTGAGTTCTCCATTGCGGCCTCGGCGTCTCCTGTGGCGGTTCTGGCTCTTGGGTCCTATCTCTGCGGCTCGCGCGTCAATCTCTATGTCAACGGCATCGAGACGGCCAGCATTGCCGCCAATGGCATCATTGCCGTTCCCGGTCTCACGGCCAGCGCCACCAACCTCGTTCGTGTCGAAGTGGTCTCCACCCCCCAGAACAGGCGATGGAATGGCGGGGTCAATTCGGTTCTGATGCTTGGCGCCTATATCGATCCCCAGTCTGCGGTAACTCCGGCCCGTGCGCTCGGTCGCTGGGGCATGATGGTCGGGTCGAGCATCACCGAAGGAGCATTGGCCAATAACGGTGCCGATTACTGGCCCTATGACTATTCCGGCCTGCTCGCCTCATCCCTGCGTGGCAAGGGGATCGACATCTGCATGTCGGCGGCCTGCTTCTCCGACTACGTGATACCGGGCGACAGCGACGGAACCGTGCCGCCCTATTACATGGTCTCGGGCGGCACATATGACCCCGCTCGGAGCCGCTGGAACCTGTGCGACCAGGGTGTGTCTCTGCTCGATGCCAATCAGCAGATCAGCGCCTACGGTGCGACGGGCACGGCGCCGGATTTCGTCCTGATCAATTACTGCTCGAACGGGGCGAGTGGCGGCACGAACATCGTGGATCTGTCTGCGGCCATGTATGGCTGCATGACGGCGATACGGGCGGCAGCGCCCGAAGCCTATATCTTCATTGTTGTGCCGTTCGGCTTTCATGTGCCGTCCTCCTATCCCGCGATCTATCTTCAGATGATGCAGGATACCTTTGCGCGCTATCAGGCGGCCAACCCGGCAGACCGCCGCGTCGTGTTCATCGATATTGGCGAATCCCTGTCGAAGCGGATCACCTATGGCCGTGGCGTCTATACAGCCGGGGACGGAAGACACCCTTTCCTTGCAGGACATGCCCTGGTGGCGCCCGTTATTGCCGACCGCATCAGGGAGGCGATGAAGACGGAAAGCTATTCATTCTTCTGACAGCGCCTCGCTGTTTTTCATGACTGTTCAGCCGCCCCTCACCGGGCGGCTTTTTTATTGGAGGCGACATGAGCGCCCTGAGTGATGCCATGCCGAGCGAACAGATCGCTGACCATGACCGGCGCCTGACGATCCTTGAGAGATCCGTTGCCGAAATCCGCGCCGAATATCGCAACCTGTCGAACAATCTCCATCAGATGCACGGCGAGAACAAGGCCAGTGCGGAAGCGCGGGAAAAGGCCACATTGCAGGCGATAGGCGCCGTCAGGACGGATCTGCACAAGATCGGCAGCCTGCGGGGCTGGGCAAGC
>NZ_BAPY01000038.1:0-45797 GCF_025994195.1 Asaia spathodeae NBRC 105894
AATCGTGACCGGCGCCGCCTTTGGCTATGTGACTACGCATCTTGCGGGGTGGGTCCATTGACCGGCATCGACACCGCCCAGCTCAAGCAGTTCGTCGTCATCCCGACGCTTCAGCAGATGGGCGCCGGCATGGCGAGCATGGCCGCCATCAATCTCGTGGTTGGCACAGCCCTTGCCGAAAGCAACGCGGCCTTTCTGCGCCAGGTGACGAACTCGGGCTTTGGCCCGGCGCGTGGGCTCTGGCAGATGGAACCCTTCACCCACGATGATTGCTGGTCGAACTGGCTCCGCTATCCGCCCCAATCGAAGGCAGCGACCGCGATCAGGGCCATGATCGGCAATCTCCCCGCCGAGGCCGATCTGATGATCGTTCATCTGGCCTATGCCTGCGCCATGTGCCGCGTGAAGTATTTCCGCGCGCCAACTGCCCTGCCCCGCTTCGACGATGCCGCAGGCCTGAGCCGGTACCACAAGCAATTCTACAACTCGGCGCTCGGCGCGGCTGATCCGGTCGCGAACGTCGCCCGCTTCCGTGAGGCCATCCGCTCATGAATTTCGACTGGCAAACTGCCTTTGCCCAGATCCTGCCCTTCGTCCCGGCTGCCTATGCCGGCGACATTGCGACGATTGGAACATTCCTGATCGCCCTTGCAGCCGTGGTCGCGCGCTACTGGCCCCGACCGGCTGACGGCTCGAAGTGGCTGCCGCTCTATAACCTCGTCAATGGTCTGGCCCAGAACCGCAACAAGGCGGCCAACGCCGACGACGCAAAATCCTGACTGACGACACCGACAGTCGGGCCGGGATCTATCGTCACCATCCGAAAGGAAGAACCGTGAAACGACTTTTTGCCCTCTTCACGCTGATCGGCCTTGTCGGCCTGACAGCCTGCTCCAGCGTGAGCCAGACCGATCTCCGCAAGGCCGGTTACGCCACCATACAGGCATACAATGCCACGGCGCCTCTCGCCCTCGCCTATGCCCGGCAGCCGAGCGCGGACCCCGACATCAAGGCATCGATCAAGACAGCCAGTGCCGACGCGATGAAGGTCATCACCCCACTCGGGACCGATCTTCAGTCGTCCAATCCCCTCACCGCGCTTGAAGTGTCCGCCGCAACCGCAGCCGTTGCCGCACTGCAGGCCAGGATCGCCACGGAGGCATCGAAATGAACGCAGCACTCATCGCCGCAATCGTGCAGGGCGTGGTCGCCGCTTTCGAGGAAGTACCGAACATCCTCCAGGTGATCGAGGATGCAGTCGCTGCCAGCAAATCGGGTGATAGACCGACGACCGAGCAGATCGCCGCTGCGCTCAAGCAGGCGCAGGCCACGGATGCCGCTATTCAAGCTTCGTGACGCCTCTTTCCATGTCATTGGCGGCGTCACGAAACTGGAAGATCGCTAAGTATAAAATCAGAGTTGAGGCATTCCGCCATGCACCGGAAGCAAGGCTCCGGTTGTATAAGTGTTATCAGGGTCTGCCAGATAGACATAGGCCCCTGCCAGCTCGGAAGGCTGACCCGGACGCCCCATGGGAGCCTGCGAACCGAATTCCTTGTGTTGGTCGGCGGGCATACCGGTCGCAATGAACGGTGTCCAGATCGGCCCCGGAAGCACTGCGTTTACTCTAATCCCCTTCTCAACGAGGCTACCTGCCAGCCCAACGGTGAAGTTGGCTATTGCGGCCTTCGTCATCGAATAGGGAATCAAGATCGGCATCGGCGTTCTTGTATTCACCGACGACGTATTGATGATGGATGCGCCGGGCTTAAGATGAGGCAGAGCTGCCTTCGTCAGATAGAACATGCCGTGCACATTGGTATCGAAATGACGACGCCATTCGTCTTCGGAGATATCGAGCAGACTCTCGCGCGGACACTGGAAGGCTGCGTTGTTTACGAGAATGTCGAGCCGACCATAGACGGCCAAAGTGCTCGTTACCAGCGTCGCGCAGGTTTCGGCGCTTCTGATGTCTCCCGGCAGAAACAGGCATTTTCCGCCCAGTCTTTCGATAGTCACTGCGAGATCTTCGGCGTCTGGGCTTTCCTCGTCGAGATAGGAAATAGCGACATGGGCGCCTTCCTTTGCGTAGGCAATCGCAACAGCACGGCCGATACCGGAATCACCACCGGTGATCAGAGCAACGAGCCCGCTTAGACGCCCTTTCCCCTCATAAGAGTCCACGCCGTAATCGGGCTGGGGTACCATGTCGGCTGAGAGGCCGGGAAAATCCTGGGGCTGCGTTTCAAACGGCGGCTTGGGATGGCGGCTTCTGGGATCGATAAGAGACATGCTGAGTACCAATTCTGCTGGGTGCGGCAAACCAACGGGCCAGCGATGAAACGGTTCGCAGACAAAAATACTGATCTTCTGCATTCGCTTGGGCGTCGCCAGGCATCGAGAGGCTCGCTGCCTGGACCGTATCGCGGCATACGGCCGAATGGTCCGGTTCCCTCCATCGAGATAAGAGCCCGTGCACAGTCGAGGTGCTTTACCAAATTAAGCAACTATACCAGGAAAGCAGCAATCTCATGACTCATTGATCCAGATATGAAAATTCGGTCCAGACTTCGGAAGAAAGCTGAAATCAAGTGATCCATATTGGCTGACGTAAGAGGAGACGACCCATCTGAAGTCCACCTGTCCTCAGGAACCATGGCAGGTCACCTGTTGATGATGAGCGTATTCCGATCCAGACTATGTCCCGGCAATCCAAGCAATCACGTCGCAGCGCGCCACGACAAACGTCCGGCCGCGTTTTTCAGAGTTATCCGTGTTGCCGCCACCGTCACGTTCCGGCTACCAGTCCCATGCCTGAAAGCTGGCCTAAATCTGCAGGAAGCGCAGCGTTACGTTTCGTCCCATGAAGCATCAATTATGGTATGGATGACTGTTTCTCGAGCCTCCTTGTGAGGCACGATCAGTGTTACATCGCAGTAGTTACGGATACTGCATTGCGTGATGAGACTATCTCGTAGGATTTCCGGTATGTCCGCAACATCGAACATCCTGCCACCACCAAATTCCTGGCAATAGCTCTCTGTGCCTATGCCGTGGCATTGCACGAGTTTCAGTTCCAGCTGTGTCGGGCGGTTTGCCCTGCCATCCTGACGAGAGGCTACGCCAGCCAAAGAAAGGGCAGAGAGCATCAGCGGCACAACAACATAATTTCTTCGCATTTCACCTCAACCAGTCGTTGCTGTTAAGGGGAGTGTAAAACGTTAAACAAACGTTTCACGAGCGGAAATCTACTTATCGAAGCATATCATGCACTTGGCCTGCTTTTCCTCGGAAGGATCAGTTTTTTTAAAAGCACGAGGATGCAAGCGACCAGCAACAGATCAGCGATAAAGAGCACTCTGTCCTGCAACCAACATGTTCCCTCCAGGTCGAGGAACTGCAACATGCACGAGGTGGCCCATACTAGGGCGGTCACACAAAAGAGAAGGACAGATTTCATCATATCCGGGCGCATACCCCCTTTTAAAACAACCTGAAAGTTAATTATTACGATTCTATAATATTTTAGAAGCAACACAAAGTTTGCAGGCAAATTCAGCCGGTTACTCTCGTCCTTCGGCCGCCGCTCGGTGGCCTTCCACGCAGCCTGAACGACTTTACATATATCCCCGCAAATTCTTTCGTCCTTATTTGCCGTAAGCACTCCATCGCACGACATGTTCGAGCCGCATGCGCTCAAAAAACCGCTTGTGATAATCTCTAGGATTTTTGCGAATCTACATCTGCCTATGCCGTCTCTCTCGGAATATAGAGTAGTCCACGTCAGACAGTTGTGGCTCCGTCGGCACGGTACTGTCACGTTTACTGTGGAGTGTTAGACACGGGCGATGAGAACGTCATCTGTGAGCTACAAACGGCACCGTTTTCCGTGTGAACTGATCGCTCATGCGGTGTGGCTCTATTTCCGCTTTCCCCTGAGCTTTCGTCTTATGGAAGAGATGCTTCTCGAGCGGGGCATTGTCGTCTCGTATGAGACGACCCGTCGATGGAGCCTGAAGTTCGGGGCAGCCTATGCCCGCTCCCTGCGATGCAGGAAGGCTCGGCCTAGTGATCTCCGGCATCTGGACGCAGTGCGGATCGTGATCCGTGGTAAGCCCCACTGGCTGTGGCGCGTAGTCGATCAGGACGGCTATGTTCTCGACGAAATCCTATGGAGCAGCGAGACGCAAACTTGGTCGCTTGATCCGGTATCTCTTGCATAAGGGGCTGAATAGTCGGGCGGAGAACAGTCATCATCCTTTGCGAAAACGCGAACGCATCATGCAGAAGTTCTGTTCACTGGGCAGATGTCAGCGCTTCGTGCCCGTCTTCTTAGCCATCCGAAATCCCTTCGTCCCGTCCGCGTCCATCACCTCCGCTCTTTCTCGTCACATCCATCGTGTCCGGGCTCTCGCCCAATCGAATAACGCGACCGCTCTCAGCGCCTAAATACTCATTCCCCGGGCACCGCCTACTTCATGTCCCTTAGCGTGACATCACCGGTTCCGGGGCTCTCTTCCCATTTTGCAAGCGAAAATGCAGCGGGAAACCGCGATGAAATTACTCGCGTAGACGACTAACTGCATACGGATACTGTCAGAGCAGGATGGGCCCTTCATCCTCGTTGTTTGATCCCCAGTTCGCCGGGTAGAAGATACCGAAACGAGACGCGAGCTCTTTCTGGCGCTCTTCGAATATAATCCCGTTTTCAAGGCCTTCAGGCCCCAGCAGTGCCGGGAATTCCTGCGGGATTCCGCCTGTCTCGCTGTTCCAGACAGGGTTGAAACTCATGCCGACAAGACCGGCCGCTTCGACCCGCGACTTGAAAACGTCTGAACAGAAGCATTTGAGCGAATGTCCAAAGAGGGTTGTTCTGAATACGGGAGGCGCACCGGTAATTTTGTCCTCATGAAAAGCCCATTTTTTAATGCCCGACCACACGAGCGAGATGTTTTCGCCATAACTTGCGCTTGTCCCTTCGAGCCGCTCCTTATCCACGCAATCAAGAAATTCCGTGCAATTGAACCAGACATAGTCTCCGTAAGCGGAGTGGATGGGCAGCATCTCGGCACATCGATCGATCAGATCTCGCAGTAGCTCTGTTGCATGCGACGTGAAGGCAACCGCGTTGGGCCCGAAACCAACGATATCTGCGGGAACGAAAGGGAAGGAGATTTTTGTTTCAGGTGCGGTCCAAGGGCCGGCTGAACGCTTTTTCAATATCTCCACAACACGGTTATATTCGCCCCTGGTAGCGATTTCTAAATAACCGACAGGGCCCTCATTTGCGATTTCGTAAACGGTCAGGCTCATTACTGGTTGTCCTTAGCTATGAAGCCCTTCTCTGCGGTCCGCATCATAGTCTGGGCAATATCCGCTTTTACGTCACCGCTGTCATAGGTGAGATTGTCGCAGAACGTACGGAGGGAGTTCATAACATGATCGCTGCCTGCCTTGAATCCTGCATCGCCGCCGGTGATGTCACGTTAACTGATGTGAGGTAGGTGACGCCCGGGGGATGAGTATTCAGGCGCTGAGAGCGGTCGCGTTATTCGATTGGGCGAGAGCCCGGACACGATGGATGTGACGAGAAAGAGCGGTGGTGATGGACGCGGACGGGACGAAGAGATTTCGAATGGCTGAAAAGACGGAGACGAAGCGCTGACATCCGCCTGGTGAGCGGAATTTCTACATAATGCGCTCGCGTTTTCGCAGGGGCAAATGGCTGTTCTCTGCCCTGTTGTTCAGACCCTTATGCGAGAGATGCCGGATCGATAGAGCAAGTTTGCGCCTTGCTACTCCATAGAGTTTGAGCTTGTCAGTGATCATGCGACTGGGGCGCACCCCCTGCCGTTCCGAAAGTCGGGTCAACAGACGTCTGGCTGCTTTGGTGTTCCGACGGGGCTGCAGGATTTCGTCGAGAGCATAGCCGTCCTGATCGACTGTGCGCCACAGCCAGTGGGGCTTACCACAGATCACGATCCGCACTTCGTCCAGATGCCGGAGATCACTAGGCCGAGCCTTCCTGCATCGCAGGGAGCGGGCATAGGCTGCCCCGAACTTCAAGCCTCATCGACGGATCGTCTCATACGAGACGACAATGCCCCGCTCGATAAGCATCTCTTCCATAAGACGAAAGCTCAGAGGGAAGCGGAAATAGAGTCACACCGCATGAGCGATCAGCTCGCTCGGAAATCGGTGTCGTTTGTAGCTCATAGATGACGCTTTCATCACCCATGTCCAACACGCCACAGTTAACGTGACGGCTCCCCTTCCCCGATAGTCGAGCGATATCGACATGCGGATCGCAAAGGTCACGTCTTCTTCTGTGGCTGGGGTCAGGCCTGTCATGGACAAGAACATAACATGAACGCGGCTAGAGAGTTAATTAAAAGCAAATCCATGCGCGAGTCGTCATGAGCGAGAACAAGCCATGAACAAGCTGCACGGATTTTGCACGGATCAGGCCATACGACTCTAGACCAGAGTAAATCGGTTTAGATCGAGAAAAGGCGGGTGTAAGACCCGGTGATCTCCAAAAAACGGCTATTTTCTGCGGGTGAGGATGGTGGGTGCGACAGGGATTGAACCTGTGACCCCTGCCGTGTGAAGGCAGTGCTCTACCGCTGAGCTACGCACCCATCCTGCGGTGACGCGTCTCTAGCAAAGGGCAGGAGACGCGACAAGATGCAAAACGAAAAAACCTGATCAGAAGCCAAACATATGATCGAGCGAGAAGCCACCTGCCCCGTTTCTCTGGCCATGATAGCCAAACAGGCGGCACGACATGTCACGAATCAGCACGTAGCCGCCAATCCCAGCCTCGGCGAGTTTTTCGGCACCGAAAATCTCATGCGGCCAGACCATGAACGACCCTGACGCATTGATACTGATCTTGCGGCGCTCAAGCTCCACACCGACGTTGGAATAAAGATGGAGGATGGTTTCCGAAGCCTCCGTCCCCTCTACCGATGCGGGATGGATAAGGCAGGAGAAGCTCTCATGTCCCTCTTGACCCAGCTTCAGGAACAGGCGTGTCGTTAGACCTGGCGGCGGGCCGGAATAGGATTGCGGCTCGGAGCGCCAGGTCATAAGCGTATTGAAGATATGACCGCCGAAACTCGTCTCGGCTGAATGGCCGTTCTCACGGTTCTCATAGCGCATGAGGGCATGCATCCAGCCATCGCCCTCGCCACCATCGCGAAAATCATAGACAAGGTCCGCATGACCAGCACGATCAGTCAGTTCATGCAGGGCAATTGCTGTCTCGTGGTTACGTGGGAGGTTGCCGAGGAATTTCTGTCCGACCAGCGTTCCTGACTCGTCGAAGATATCCAGTCGCAGCGGCAGGCTGGTGATTTTTTCCGACATCGGATTCGGCTGCACGACGCTCGTGAAATGCCGTGGGTCGAGAATGGGAAATGGCAGCACAAAGCCGCGCCCCATCGATTTTGGGAGCTTGCGCAGTGACGGCTCGGGCGACAGATCGCGACGCTCGACATTGAGATGCGCGATACGTGTCAGGGCGCCCTGGGTGATTTCATAGCGCGGCCGGACAAGGTGGTTGCCCGAACGCAGTTCGAGCTGGGCTGGCCAGACGATACCTGTCATCAGCGCGCCCACATCGAGCGCATAGGTCGAGAACGGCCCAACCGCCACAGGCACCTCGAAATGCTTTTCCTCGCCCATCTGATTGATGGTGATCGCCCCGGCAGGGATCGGTGTTGCATGGCTGTTCTGAATCCAGAGCACCAGCTTCTCACCGTCACGGGGCGCAGGAAGTGTGGCAAAGCGCGGCGAGGGCCAGGCATTGGCATCATGCGTGACCGAAAGGCTCGGCTCACCATTCTTGCCATAGGTATCGAGTGCGTATTTCACGACATCATGCCCGCGCGCGCCGAGAACATGAATGAAAAGCTGACCACAGAATGCGGGCAGATTGAAGCGCTCGCGTATGACAGCGCTATCCACCACGATACCGGCAGGCGCGTCGGGCACTTCTTCCTGCCACTCGGCCAGGATGACACCATTCTCGTCATAGAGGCGCATCCAGTAACGCACATCGACTGCGTCGTAGTTGCACCAGTAATTGGCCGTCACCAGACGCGTGCTGAGTCGTGAGTCTTCGCGAAAGAAAGCGAAATTCGTCGCGAAATTCAGCTTGTCGAGATAATTGCGCGGATTGCTCAGCATCCAGTCGGGCAGTTTCGCGGGCTCGAGCGAAAGCACCTGCTGGTTGGAATGTGTCACGCGGGCAAGGCGTGACAACATTTTTTCATGCTCGAATGACAGCGCCAACACAGTTGTCGCATCGCCCGCAGAGAGGTCTGTCAGGGCATGCTTAGTGCCACCCAGCCCATCCGGCTGGCCAACCTGCTCGCTGTCATGCGTATAGACGCCGGCGTTCGGCTTAAGGCCCGGATAAAGTGCGACCAGTGTGCGCAGCCAGTTAGCCGGGTCGTAAACCGCGAAAGCGCCCCCTTCTGCCAGTGTCGTTTCCAACCTCCTGAGGGCCTCACTCGCCACCGGATGGGCAAGCGCCTTGTAGAGGATGTTTCCGCCGCCCTGAGCGTCGAAGGTGATGATATCGAGCATGGTCGTCCTGTACCCGTTTTCTTTATTACGGACCCCGCCACTCCTGCTTTAGAGAGCGAGACGCCGAATCATTTCATCTGCCCCTCTGCCGGTATCGTCAAGCGGCGTTACTGACCAGGGGGCCCATTCACCAGTAAAGGGACGAACGCGGTCGGCTTCTGCCAGAGTGCGCACAAACGCTGAAATACGGCGCGACCGACCTGGCAGATCGATAATCATGACAGGCGCATCGGTTGCAGCGGCTTCAGACATCATCGAGACGCTGTCGGTTGTCACCGCAATGGTGTCTGCACAGGCCAGCAGCCCGTGATAGGGGTTCTCTCCCTCCCCGTCCCAGATCCAGGCGGGGTGCGCGGCGAGCCTTTCCTTCAGCACATTCAGCGCCTCTGGGTCGGTGCGGCGCGACGGTGTCAGGGCAACGGCAACAGGAGCGCTGTTCATGATCCTGATCAGATGATCGGCGAGATCTCGTGCCTCAGTCACGCCAAAACCGAAACGGCCATTGGCGCCGCCAATCAGCACACTTAGCAGGGCCTTGTCAGGCACAGCCAGACGCGGCTGCCATTTCACCCGTGCAAGGTCGAGCTTCGCCTTTGTCACACCATGAAGCGCTGTGCGCACCGACACGATATTCGGTCCGGCGATCTCATCATGCACATTGGCGATGATCAGATCGAAGTGACGGGCCGCCATGCGCGGGTTCTGGATCTGCACCAGAGGCAATCCCGTTCGCTTTTTGACCGCAGCGGCAACGGCGCCCCCCGTTCCGCCGACGCTGACAAGCAGCTGCGTCTCTGGGGGCAGGTCGATTGGCACGGTTGCGCGCAATGGCGCAGGACAGAACCGGGTGGGAATACGCCTCCAGACTCCCTCGATACGGACCGGATGGAAATGCCATTCCAGTCCTGCCCGTTCGACAAGACCGCTCGCTTGGGCGCGCATTCCGGCAAAATCTTCAGCAATGATGGCTACACTCATAACTGAACAATTCCTTCACCCGCAGAACTTTGGCAAGAAGCAGTCATGACCGAAGCTTTCTCGACCGACACACCGCTTTTCGACCCTCTGATCATCGCCGGACTGAAACAGGTTGGTATCGACAAACCAAACGAGGTGCAGACCCGCGTCTGGCCGGAAGTGCTGAGCGGCAAGGATGTGCTGCTGATCGCACAGACCGGCTCAGGCAAGACCGCCGCCTATGCGGCGCCAGCGTTCCAGCATCTGCTCGCCACCAAGGACACGCGTCAGCCGGGTGCCCCCCGTGTGCTGATTCTGGCCCCCACACGTGAACTCGTCACCCAGATTGCCGGAGTCTGCCGCCAGATCGGCAGAAGACTGGCCTTCCGCACCCGCCTGCTCTGCGGAGGCCTGCCGAAAGATGCCCAGGTCGAGGCTCTGGCAGAGGGCGTCGATATTGCCGTGGCGACCCCGGGGCGGCTGATCGACCTTCTCATGAGCGGCGCCTGCCGGCTTGATGCGACGACGATGCTTGTGATCGATGAGGTCGATCAGATGCTGGATGAAGACTTCCTGACCGCCATGGATGAGATCATCCCGCATCTTCCAGACAGGCGTCAGGCCATGCTGTGCTCGGCAACACTCCCGGCTGCCGGGCGGGCTCTGGCCAATCGCCTGCTCTACAAGCCGGTCACGCTCGAATTCGCCACCCAGACCGTAACGCCGCGACGCATCAAACAACGGGCAATGTTCGTCGAGACGGAAGAGAAGCCGGCTACGCTCACCCGGCTCTGCGCCGAGACAGAAGGACGCCAGATCGTCTTTCTGCGCACCAAGGCCTCGGTCGACCAGATCGGCAAGCTTCTGCGCAAGGCGGGACTGTCCATCGCCGTGCTGCATGGTGACCTTGCCCAGGGGGCAAGACAGAAAGCGGTCGACGCGCTTCGCGCCGGGCGGGCTCAAATTCTGCTGACCACAGACGTTGCCGCGCGTGGGCTTGATATCGATGACGTGGCTCTGGTCGTGAATTACGACCTGCCAGAAAAAGCCGAGACCTATGTTCATCGCATCGGTCGAACCGCCCGCGCAGGCAAGAGAGGCGCCGCACTCGCCTTCTGCACACGGGATGAACGCGTATTGCTGCGCGCCATCGAAAAAGAGATCGGCTATCGCATCAGCATCGTTTCCTGAGAGGGCTGGCCTTGAGGTTTGTCATGACAGGGGTCTAAACTCTTCGTTATGACCCCTCCCAAGGCCCGACTGATGGACAGCGTCGCGATTCTGGAAAAGCTTGTCGCGTTCGACACGACAAGCCGGAACCCCAATGTGCCGCTGATCGAGTGGATCGAATCCTGGCTCGATGCGCATGAAGTGCCCTATTCGCGGCATCGCGGGCCGGAAGACGGCAAATGGAACCTGCACGCCATTCTGGGACCCCAGGAGAAGGGCGGACTCGCTCTTTCCGGCCATGTCGATTGCGTGCCGGTAGAGGGACAGGACTGGTCGCGTGATCCGTTCACCCTGACCGAAAAGGACGGCAAGCTTTACGCACGTGGTGCTGCCGACATGAAGGGTTTCGTCGCGGCCATGCTGGCGGCCGTTCCGGCCATCAAGGCGCAGACACTCAGCAAACCCGTGCATCTGTTTTTCACCTTCGATGAAGAAATCACCTGCAACGGCGCACGCTATCTCATCGAAGATGTGAAATCGCGGGATCTGATGCCGGATTTCTGTGTGATCGGTGAGCCCACACTGCTCTCGCCGATCATCGCTCATAAGGGCCGCTTTACCATACGCGTCAACATCAAGGGCCGGCCGGCACACTCCTCACAACCGGCGCTGGGCGCGAATGCCCTGCATGCCATGGGGCGCGCCATTGCTGAAATCGCAGCCATGGCCGATGAATTCGAGCGCGACGGCCCGCATGTCGGCGGCTTCGAGCCCGATCATACAACCATGCAGGTAGGGCTCGCGCAGGGCGGCAGCATCCTGAACATCGTACCCGAACAGGCGAGCTTCGAAATGGAATGGCGCGCTGTTCCGGGCGACAGCAATGAGGCGATTTTTGCGCGCATCCGCCATCGCCTCGCTCCTATCGACCAGGCCCTGCGTGACGCCTGGCCTGAATGCGGTCTGGAATATACCGCCCTCGTCGATCTTCCCCCTCTGGCACTCCCTGAAAGCGCGCCTCTCGTTTCACTTCTTCAGCAGATTACGGGCCGCAATAGCGCGGGTTATGTCTCGTATGGCACGGAAGCGGGCATCTATCAGCAGGCAGGATTGCCGACCATTGTCTGCGGACCCGGCGATATTGCCCAAGCCCATAAGCCCGATGAATGGATAGAGCGCGACCAGCTGACGCGGTGCGAGATCATGATTGAGCGCCTCGTGCGACAGGTCTGCCTGGCTCCATGAGTTGTGGGGCTTCACCGCGGGACCATCATCCGGTGCGCAAGCGTCGCCAGCGCCTGCTTCCCACGCTCGCCCTGCCCCGCCG
This sequence comes from Asaia spathodeae NBRC 105894, assembly GCF_025994195.1. Taxonomy (NCBI): domain Bacteria; kingdom Pseudomonadati; phylum Pseudomonadota; class Alphaproteobacteria; order Acetobacterales; family Acetobacteraceae; genus Asaia; species Asaia spathodeae. The sequence continues at coordinate 12,050 of NZ_BAPY01000038.1, forward strand.
TCTGCCAGACTTTCCCATCCTGATCGAAACGCCCGACCTTACCCCCTGGGAAAAAGGCAACAACGGCATTGCCGGCGTCATTGAACGCGATAGCGGTCTGCCTGGCCCCGAGATAACCGTAGTCTCTCTCATTCACGGCAACGAGTTTGCCGGGGCGGCAGCTTCAGACCGCCTGTTGCGCGAGGATATCCGCCCGATTTGTGGCGTGCTGCGCTTTGTTTTTGCCAATATGGCGGCGTTCCGGCGTTTCGATCCCGAACACCCTACAGCGTCACGTTTCATTGCTGAAGATCTCAACCGGGTATGGTCGCATGACCGTCTCGACCTTCCCCCCGGTTCTGTCGAAATTGAACGGGCAATAGAATTACTGCCGATCATTCAGCGCAGCGATCTGCTACTCGATCTGCACTCCATGCTCTGGGAGTCAGCGCCGCTCTTCATCTCGCCACAGACCGAGCGCTCCATTGCGCTGGCCGGGATGCTCTCATCGAGATCGGACACACAGTTTCTCACCCTCACCGATCTCGGTCATGTGGGTGGCGCCCGTCTGATCGAGCATGAGCGATTTATGGCGGCTTCAGGCGCACCTGCCAGCGTTCTGCTCGAAGCCGGGCAGCACTGGCGCCCCGAAACGGTGGAAATCAGTACCCGTGTGATCAGGCAGTTTGTCGATAATGCTGCTTTTCTGCATTTCGGCGCGCGACATACCGACAATGGCGCTGCGCATCAGGCCACAGTGACCGATAACGTCGTCGCAAGAAGCGCGAGCTTCGCTTTCACGGAGCCCTATCAGGGCGGCCATGTGATCCAGTCGGCAGGAACGGTTATCGCCACCGATGGCGAGGACGAAATCTGTACGCCCTACGACCATTGCGTGCTGATCATGCCCAATCTCTGTGTCAGGCGCGGCCAGCTTGCCGTGCGTCTCGCACGACGTCTCTGACAGCCGCCCCGGTCACGGGGCGACTGGCGAGGGTCTCTCTCAGGCGCCGGGATAAGCGACGTCGTAGATCGGGAAGCGACGGCAGAGCGTCTTGACCTCTTCATGCACACGCTGCTCGACGGCATCCTGCGCATCGGTGCCGAAAGCGCTCAGAACCTCATCGATCATGCGGGCAATGTTGCGGAACTCTTCCTTGCCAAAGCCACGCGAGGTCGCAGCCGGGCTGCCCAGACGGATGCCCGAGGTGACGAAGGGCTTTTCCGGGTCGAACGGAATGGCGTTCTTGTTGGCCGTGATGCCAGCGCGCTCGAGAGCGGCTTCGGCGATCTTGCCTGTCACCTTCTTGGGGCGCAGATCAACAAGCACCAGATGGCAGTCGGTGCCGCCGGTCACGATGTCAAAGCCACGCGCAACCAGCTCTTCCGCCAGAACGCGGGCATTATCAGCAACCGCCGTCTGATAGGCCTTGAACTTCTCACCCTGCGCTTCGCCGAAGGCCACAGCCTTGCCAGCGATGACATGCATGAGCGGGCCACCCTGCAGGCCAGGGAACACGGCCGAGTTCACCTTCTTGGCAATATCGGCGTCATTGGTAAGCACGATGCCACCACGCGGGCCGCGAAGGGTCTTGTGGGTGGTGCTGGTGACAATATGAGCGTGGGGTACGGGGCTCGGGAACAGACCGGCCGCGACCAGACCCGCGAAATGAGCCATGTCGACCATCAGATAGGCGCCGACTTCATCTGCGATACGACGGAAGCGGGCGAAATCGATATGACGCGGATAGGCCGAACCACCAGCCACGATGATCGTCGGCTTGTGCTCGCGTGCCAGACGCTCCATTTCTTCATAATCCAGCGTACCGTCTTCGGCGCGTACGCCGTACTGCACGGCATTGAACCACTTGCCGGAATAATTCGGTGCTGCGCCATGGGTCAGGTGACCACCGGCAGCGAGGCTCATGCCAAGCACGGTGTCACCCGGCTTGCCGAGCGCCATGAAAGCCGCCTGGTTGGCATTGGCGCCCGAATGAGGCTGGACATTGGCGAACTCGACCCCGAACAGGGCCTTGATGCGTTCGATGGCAAGATTTTCGACCCGGTCGACATCGACGCAGCCGCCATAATAGCGCTTGCCCGGCAGACCCTCGGCATATTTGTTCGTCAGAACCGAGCCCTGGGCTTCCAGCACGGCAAAGGACGTGATGTTTTCGGACGCGATCAGTTCGATCCCGTCCTGCTGACGCACCAGCTCGGCATTGATGATCGCCGCGACCTCTGGATCGGCCTCATTCAGGCTGCGATGAAAGAAATCGTGCTGAGCGGACATGTTCTCGCGAGTTGACATTCTTTTCTCTCCCAGAGGGGGCGCGCAGACGCACAAAATGGCGTATCACGAACGCCAATATCCCAGATTTCCCCCCGCCGCCAACCCGTTTAGCGCGCGTGACACGTTTTAGAGGAAGACTGAATGCCCCAGCCCCTCGCCGCTCTCTGGCGACGCAAACCGATCGATAGCGGTACGGATGACACCGCCGAACATGGCATGAAGCGCGTTATCGGACCGTTTGCCCTTATCGCGCTGGGTGTCGGGACGACTGTCGGGGCCGGGCTTTTTTCTCTCACAGGTATTGCCGCAGCCCATAATGCCGGGCCCGCCGTTATTCTGGCCTTCGTGGTTGCCGCCATTGCCTGCGGCTTTGCCGCTTTCTGCTATGCCGAGCTTGCCAGCATGATTCCCGCAGCGGGATCGGCCTATTCCTATGCCTATGCGACTCTTGGCGAACTGGTCGCCTGGATCATCGGCTGGGATCTCGTTCTCGAATATACAGTCGGTGCCGCTGCGGTTGCGTCGAGCTGGTCGAGCTATCTGTCTTCCATTCTCGGGCAGTGGAACCTCCACCCCGATCCGAGATGGATGGCCTCGCCCATGACCATGGTGACGCTGGCCGACGGCAGCTCAGCCCATGGCTGGATCAATCTTCCCGCCATGGCGGCGCTCGTTCTGATCGTTCTGCTTCTGCTTCGCGGCATTACCGAATCGACACGCATCAACGCCATTGTGGTGGTGCTCAAGCTCTCCGTCATTCTGGCGTTCATGACTTTCTGCACGCCCTATATCCAGAGCGCGCATTATACGCCGTTCATCCCCCCCAATACGGGCGAGTTCGGTCATTTCGGCCTTTCCGGGATCATGCGTGCAGCGGGCATGATCTTCTTTGCCTATCTTGGCTTCGACATCATCGCGACCACGGCGCAGGAAGCCAAGCGGCCTGAGCGCACCATGCCGATCGGCATTCTGGGCAGTCTGGTGATCTGCACCATCATCTACATCGCCTTCGCCTTCGTCCTGACCGGCGTCGTCGATTATCGCCAGATGGAGAATGATGGCAGCCCGGTGGCTACAGCCATCGACGTGACCCATCTCTTCTGGCTGCAGGGTGCGCTCAAATTCAGCATCCTGTTCGGTTATACCTCGGTACTGATGGGCCTCATGATGGGTCAGGTCCGCGTGTTCTACGCCATGTCGCGCGACGGGTTGCTGCCCGCCATTTTCGGTCGGCTGAGCCCTCGCACCCGTGCCCCCGCCGTCTCTCACCTGATCTTTCTTGTCATTACCTGCCTTCTGGCCGGACTCGTGCCCATTTCGGTACTGGGCAATATGACCTCCATCGGCACCTTGCTGGCCTTTGTCCTTGTCTGTGTCGGTGTGCTGATCCTGCGTATCCGTGAGCCGAACCGCCCAAGGCTTTTCAAGGCGCCGGGCGGTCTGATCATGCCGATCTGCGGCATCATCAGCTGTGCCGTCGTCATGTTTTCGCTCGATAGCCTGACCTGGCTGCGGCTTGTTATATGGCTGATTGCCGGGCTGGGCGTGTATGCCGCCTACGGCTACAAGAAGAGCAAACTCACCACCGGGGAGCTGTCTCGATGATTACTGGCGCCTATCCACTCAGTCGCGCCCGCCGCAACCGCTTTGACGGGTTCACCCGCAGGCTGGTCGCTGAAACCACGCTGACGACCGACAACCTGATATGGCCGATCTTTGTGTGCGACGGTCAGAACACGCGGACACAGGTCAGCTCCATGCCGGGTGTCGAACGCGTCAGTATCGATTTGCTGGAAAGTCATCTTGAGGAAGCTGTGGCTCTCGGCATCCCCGCCGTCGCCCTCTTTCCGATCACCCCACCCGACATCCGTGATTCGAAGGGGCGTGAGGCCACGAACCCCGATAATCTGATGTGCCGGGCAGCCCGCGAGATCAAGCGCCTCTATCCCGATCTGGGGCTGATCGGTGATGTGGCCCTCGATCCCTATACCGACCACGGGCATGACGGGCTGATCGAGAATGGGTATGTCGTCAATGATGCCTCGGTCGAGATACTCGCCCTTCAGGCGATGAATCAGGCAGCTGCAGGCATCGATATCATCGCCCCATCCGATATGATGGATGGCCGCATAGGCGCCATCAGAGCAGCACTCGACAAGGCGGGCTATGAAAACACCCGTATCATGTCCTATGCCGCGAAATACGCCTCGGCATTTTACGGTCCGTTCCGCGATGCGCTTGGGTCAGGAGGCCTGCTGAAGGGCGACAAGAAGACCTATCAGATGGACCCTGCCAATACTGACGAAGCCCTGCGCGAAGTGGCGCAGGATCTGCAGGAAGGCGCCGATATGGTCATGGTCAAGCCGGGCATGCCCTATCTGGATATCATCCGGCGTGTGCGCGACAACTTCGCAGTACCGACCTTCGCCTATCAGGTGTCAGGTGAATATGCGATGCTGATGGCCGCCATACAGAATGGCTGGCTTGATCGCGATCGCGCCATTCTGGAAAGCCTTCTCGCCTTCCGTCGCGCCGGATGCAACGGCGTACTGACCTATTTCGCCGTCGAAGCGGCACGGCTTCTCGCGCGCGGCGCATGACCCTCACCCGGCAGGCAAGAGGCCATGCGGCCCATGCTGCCGGGCTCGAAGCGGAACGACGCACAGGCGAGTTTCTGCTTAAAAAAGGCTGCTGCATTCTCGCGACACGATGCAGGACGCCCTATGGCGAAATCGATCTCATTGCGGCCTCGACAAAGAGACTTCTCTTTGTCGAGGTGAAGCAGCGCAGGACCCTCGATGAGGCCGCGTTCGCGCTCTCACCCGGCCAGCAGAAAAGGCTGTTACGCGCAGCCGACTATCTCATTCAAAAAAACGCTTTGTGGTGCCGGGAAGAGACGCGCTTTGACCTGGCCCTTCATGACATGTCGGGCGGAATGCGCTGGATTCCGGATATCCTGCGGTCCTGTTGAACCGCAAAGTCGCGCAATGAATACGCGACACGCGATGCCTTTTGCGAAAGGCATCGGAACGATCACTCTGTAGAGGGAGAAGCGGGGGTGTTTGAAAGGATATCCCGACAGGGACTCCTGACAGGCTACGCCCGATCAGCCGTGACGGCGGGCGTGATGCGCCTTGCCGCTTACTGGGGCCTTAGCATGGTAGACGACGGTGTGAATCAGCGAACGACGCGACGGCATGGCAGCGTGATGCGCAGCAGCCTGATGGATGGCCCCAGCATGATGGCTATGGCTGACAACGGGGCGGTGATAGACCGGGGTGGCGGTCAGTGCGTCGAGGGTGAGCTTGGAGGCTTCCCAGTCGGTGATCTCTCTTGCCTTGGCGTCGGAGGAAGCAAAAGCGGCTCCGGCGACGACAACTGAAGTGACAAGCTTGAGAACCGAAAGACGCCGCATTTTTACTTCCCTCTGAATGACTTCAAGCAGGTTATGCAGGAGACGCAGAAGGCAACAAGAGGCGAAGAAGCAAATTTTTCACGAGAAATTCTGACGTTGCATTACTGCCACAGTTTAGGTCAAAACGGTGGCAGAACGCATAATTTATGGCATAACCAAGGCAGGATCAGGCCACTTTTTTGGCGATATTCTTCTCTTCGAAAAGAGACTCCAGTTCGCCGCTCTGGAACATGTCGGTCACGATGTCGCAGCCACCGATGAACTCGCCCTTGACGTAAAGCTGGGGCACTGTCGGCCACTGCGAGAAATCCTTGATTCCCTGACGGATTTCCGCGCTTGCCAGCACATTGGCCGTTTCGAAATCCACACCCATATGGCCGAGGATCTGAACGACACGAGCCGAGAAACCGCACTGTGGGAAAAGCTTGTCGCCCTTCATGAAAAGCATGACAGGGTTGGCGTCGATAAGCTGTTGAATCTGCTGGAAAATGGCTTCTGCCATGGTTCACTCCTGTTCGCGAGAGCCGCGTTGGGTCGATAATACGCGATTATAGACCCAACAAGTCTCGATTGTCAGGGGGTTTGTGTTTTCAGGGCTAGAGCATGCAGCTCTGTCCCCATACGCCCGCCAAACGCATCATAGACAAGCTTGTGCTGGCGCACCCGCGGCAGCCCCCCGAAAGCAGCGCTAACCACGGTCGCAGCATAATGGTCGCCATCACCTGCGAGATCCTGAATCTCGATCACGGCATCAGGCAGAGCTGCCTTGATGGTGCGCTCGATTTCTTCTGCACTCATGGGCATGGATCAGCGCTCCATCAGCTTGGGGAAGAAGGCGGCATTCACCTCACGCATACGCTCGGCAGAAAGCGACATCCCGTCCTTGAGAACAAGATGGGTGCCCCCCGTGCGACCGAGATGGCGAACAGGCACGTGCGCCTTTTCGGCCTCGTCGATCAGCGCAGCAGCATGCTTCGTGGCAATCACGTAGCATGCCTGATCCTCGCCGAAGTAATAGGCATGAAGGCTCGTGCCGTAATGCGGCTTGTCGAGATGACAGCCGACGCCACTTGCCATGACCATCTCGGCAACTGCCACGAGCAGACCGCCATCGGCGATGTCATGGCAGGCTTCGACGCAGCCCTTTGCAATCATGCGACGCACGAAGTCGCCATTGCGACGCTCGGCATGCAGGTCGATAACGGGCGGCGCGCCCTCTTCACGATGGCAGATTTCGCGCAGCCAGAGAGACTGGCCAAGCTCACCGCGAATTTCACCAATCAGCACGAGTTCAGCGTGATCGGGCATGCCCAGGCCGATAGCCTTGGTCACGTCCTCGATGACACCGATCGCACCGATCGCCGGGGTCGGCAGGATCGGCTGGCTCAGGCCGCTCGGATGGCTCGTCTGGTTGTAGAGCGAGACATTGCCGCTCACGACCGGGAAGTCGAGCGCACGGCAGGCCTCACCCATGCCCTTGATGGCATCAGCGAACTGACCCATGATTTCCGGCTTTTCAGGGTTGCCGAAATTCAGATTGTCCGTCACGGCCAGAGGCAGGGCGCCAGTTGCCGTGATGTTACGCCAGGCTTCCGCCACGGCCTGGGCCCCACCCGCACGCGGGTCGGCCTGGCAATAGCGCGGTGTGCAATCCGTTGTCATGGCAAGACCGCGCTTCGTGCCCTCGACACGCACGATCGCCGCATCTGCCGCACCCGGACGGCGTGCCGTCTGGCCACCGACGCCACTGTCATACTGGTTCCACACCCAGGCGCGCGAGGCGAGATCAGGGCAGCCCAGCAGGGTCAGCAGCGCGTGTTCGACACCAGCCGGATCGGCCACTGTGCCCAGACGTGCCGGAGGCTCGGCATGGGTCATCGGACGATGATAAAGCGGTGCTTCATCGGCCAGCGGTGCAAGAGGAATATCCGCCTCGACCTTGCCCAGATGCTTGACCGTGATATGCGCCGTATCCGTAAGAACACCCACGATCGCGAAATCAAGGTCCCATTTCTCGAAAATGGCGCGGGCCACATCGGTACGTTCGGGCTTGAGCACCATGAGCATACGCTCTTGGCTCTCGGACAGCATCATCTCGTAGGCGGTCATGCCGGTTTCGCGCTGCGGCACATGGTCGAGATCGAGCTCGATGCCCACACCGCCCTTGCCAGCCATCTCGACAGCCGACGAGGTCAGACCGGCAGCGCCCATATCCTGAATGGCCACGATCGCATCGGTCGCCATCAGTTCGAGACAGGCTTCGATCAGCAGCTTTTCGGTGAACGGGTCACCCACCTGCACCGTCGGGCGCTTGGAGGCGGCGTGTTCATCGAATTCGGCCGAAGACATGGTAGCGCCATGAATGCCATCGCGACCGGTCTTAGAGCCGACATAGACAACCGGATTGCCGATACCAGCCGCTGCTGACAGGAAGATCTTGTCCTGCGAGGCGATGCCAACGGTCATGGCATTAACCAGAGGGTTGCCGTTATAGGCCGGGTGGAAATTGATCTCGCCACCGACCGTCGGCACGCCGACGCAATTGCCGTAACCGCCAATGCCGCGCACCACGCCGTCGATCACGCGTTGCGTGACAGGCAGGCTTGGATCGCCAAAGCGAAGCGCATTCAGATTGGCGACCGGACGGGCACCCATGGTGAACACGTCGCGCAGAATACCACCGACGCCGGTCGCCGCACCTTGATAGGGTTCAATGAAGGACGGGTGGTTATGGCTTTCCATCTTAAAAACGGCCGCAAGACCGTCTCCAATATCGACGACACCAGCGTTTTCACCCGGTCCATGGATGACCCAGGGAGCCTTTGTCGGCAGCGTCTTGAGATGAACGCGGGACGATTTGTAGGAGCAATGCTCGGACCACATGACCGAAAAAATGCCCAGCTCGGTCAGGCTCGGCACGCGGCCCATGATGTCGAGCACCTTCTGGTATTCCTCAGCGGAAAGACCGAAGCGCGCAGCGAGTTCAGCGTTGACGATCATGCTCATGCGACGAGACTCTTCACCAGACCCGAAAACAGCGGCACGCCATCTGTCGCACCGAGATCGGGATCAACCAGGTTTTCAGGGTGCGGCATCAGACCGCAGACGCGCTTGTTGGCGCTCAGAATACCGGCAATCGAACGCTGGCTGCCATTGGGGTTGCTGATGCGGCTTGTCGCATCGAGACCACCCTTGGCGCAGACATAGCGGAAGGCCACACGATCTTCGCCTTCAAGGCGATCAAGCTCGGCTTCCGATGCCGTATAATTGCCATCGCCATGAGCGAGCGGTGCACGGAAGACATCGCCCTTTGCCCAGTCACGCGTAAAGGCTGTATCGCTGTTCTCGACGCGGAGATAACCGTCCTGCGACAAAAAACGCATTCCGGCATTGCGCAGAAGCGCACCCGGAAGAAGCTGCGCTTCAGTCAGGATCTGGAAACCATTGCAGACGCCAAGCACATAGCCGCCACGTTCGGCAAAGGCGCGCACTTCGCGCAGGATCGGCGAATGGGCGCCCATGGCGCCTGAACGCAGATAATCGCCGAAGCTGAACCCACCCGGAAGCACGATCAGATCGAGGTCAGGCAGAGACGTGTCGCGGTGCCAGAGCATGGTCGGCGCCTTGCCACTGACGAGACGCAGCGCCTGCTCCATATCGCGTTCGCGATTGGTACCCGGAAAGACGACAATACCCGCTTTCATGGTTTGCCTCCCTGAGCCGAACACGGATAGGAGTCATGCAACGCCGCGAAGACGGATTTTCCTACCGGATATTTCAGAACATCCTGATGCGCCTTGAGCCAGGAGAGAACCTTGCCACGCATGGCATCGGTGGTCTCGGCATCAGGCACGCAGAAACCAACAACCGTGCCGGCATCGCCATTGCTTTTGGCATTGAGCGCGGAAAGCGCGCCTGAATCGGCCATACCAGCGATATAGGCATCGCACACGGCCTTGCCCTGGGGCTTGGAGCAGATCTGGCCGAAGCGACCAGCCTGCATGGGTGAGAGACGATGCTCATCGGCCTGCGCCACACCGGCAAGGGCGCCCATGGGCAATGCAAGCGCAATTGCCGTCAGGAAAGCCTTTTTCGGAGTCATCCAATGACCTCGACTGCAAAATCCTCGATCACCAAATTGGCCAGCAATTCGCGAGCCATGGCTTCGCCCTGTTCCAGCGCTGCTGCGCGGTCTTCAGTCGCGATTTCCAGCTCCATGGTCTTGCCGACGCGCACTTCACCGACATTGGCGAAGCCAAGCACTTCGAGCGCATGACCGATGGCCTTGCCCTGGGGGTCGAGCACGCCTTCCTTCAGCATGACATTGACGCGAATTTTCATTGCATGACCTCCGGTCCTTTAAGATCGCCATTCCCTGCTTCGGGCAGGATGCCCAGGCGGCGAGCCACTTCCTGATAAGCTTCCTCGACACGACCCATATCCCTGCGGAACCGGTCCTTGTCGAGCTTCTCGCTCGTCTTGGTGTCCCACAAGCGGCAGTTATCGGGGGAAATTTCGTCGGCGAGAACGATGCGCATCTCGTCATTTTCCCACAGGCGACCAAATTCGAGCTTGAAATCGACAAGCTGGATGCCGATGCCCTGGAACATGCCTGTGAGGAAATCATTGGTACGCAGCGCATAGGCGTTGATCTCGTCGAGATCCTGCGCATTCGCCCAGCCAAAAGCGGTAACGTGCTCTTCCGACACCATCGGGTCGTTGAGCGCATCGTTCTTGTAGTAATATTCGAGGATCGAGCGCGGCAGACGTGTGCCCTCGGCAAGACCCAGACGCTTGGCGATCGAGCCGGCGGCGACGTTACGCACAACCACTTCAAGGGGGATGATCTCGACTTCGCGGATCAGCTGTTCGCGCATGTTGAGGCGACGAACGAAATGGGTCGGGATGCCGATTTCATGCAGGCGAAGCATGAGGTGTTCGCTGATTCGATTGTTCAGCACGCCCTTGCCAGTGATGATGCCCTTCTTCACGCCGTTTCCGGCGGAAGCATCGTCCTTGAAATACTGAACGAGTGTTCCCGGTTCGGGTCCCTCGAAAAGGATCTTGGCTTTTCCTTCATAAAGCTGACGACGGCGTGCCATGACGATCTTTCAAAAAAGGTAAAACGGCGTTGCCACGCATATAGCAGCGCAGCCCCGCCGTTCATACCCATGATCGCGCCAGGTCACAGCGCTAAAAATTACCTGGCTGCAGCGACCTTCTCGCGCGCAGCCGGTGCAAAGGTCCCGTCGCGCAGCGAGGTCTCGAGCTGCTCGAGCGAGCGGCCACGGGTCTCGGGCACATAACGCAGCACGAAGAAGAAGGAGAGCGCGTTCACCGCAGCAAACAGCCAGAACGTCCCACCGGCACCAAGCGCCTTCACCATGCTGAGCGTGGTGAGAGAGATGATGAGATCGGCACCCCAGTGGCTGGCAGCAACAAGGCTCATACCCGTGCCACGGCAGGAGAGCGGGAACACTTCAGCACCCACCAGCCAGATCGCGACAGAAAGGCTGCCAACGTTGAAGACCACGTAGCCCACGACCGCAGCGGCGGTGACGAAAGCGCCCCAGCCATGGGTCTGACCCGTGAAGAACATGAACCCAAGCAGCACGAGCGAGACGACCGCACCGGGAATCATGCGCAGCATGAGGGTACGACGACCCCAGGCATCGACTGCCCAGCCACCGAAAGCGACCGTACCGACCATGGAAACACCCACAGCCACAGAGGTCAGAAGCGCAGAGGACTGGCCAAATCCGGCATCGGCGAAAATGGTCGGTGCATAATACATCACCGCGTTGATGCCCGTGAGCTGGCAGAGCAGAGCGATACCGACAGCCGCAATGGTTGCCGGACGCACCCAGGGCTTGAACACTTCGGAAAGCGGTGCCTTCTCGTCATGCTGGTCGCGGATGTCCTGCAGTTCCTGATCGGCTTCCGCATCGCTCTTGCGCACGCTGCGAAGCACTTCACGCGCCCGCTCGAATTCGCCCTGCATGGCCAACCAGCGCGGGCTGTTTGGCAGGAAGAGCATGCCGACAAACAGAATGACGGCGGGAATGACACCAAGGCCGAACATCAGGCGCCAGGAGTAATCCTGAAGCACATAACCGGTAACGAAGGAAATCAGCTGACCAAAGGCAATGGCGAACTGGAAGGCCACCACGAGCGAACCACGGCGCTCCGGCGGTGCGATCTCGGCAATATAGATCGGCACGATCTGGGAGGATGCACCGATAGCAAGGCCGAGAATGAGGCGCGCAAAGGTCAGGACAAAGACAGAATGCGCGAAAGTGACGATCACCGTTCCGATGAGAAACAGCGTCGCGGCAGCAATGATCGTGCGGCGACGACCCAGCCTGTCAGAGAGAGGGGCGGCCGAGATACAGCCGATCAGCGCACCGAGAATAACCGCCGAAGTGACGATCTCGGCACTCTCCGTCGTGAGCTGGAACTGCGGCGTGAGCTGCAGCAGCGCGGCGGAGATGATGCCAGTGTCATAGCCGAACAGAAGACCGCCGGTAGCGGCGATCACGGCAATGAAATTCGTAAGGGCGTGCCCTCGAGGACGTGGTGTGGAAGCCATTTCGAAGCCTTGGTTTTGGAGATCGTCAGATTTGCATCTTAGATTACAGCAAGGTTACTTCCACACGACATTGCGACAAGGTCAACACCCAATATGTGATCTTAACCAAAAATCTTGTTGAAAATGCGGTCTACGGCAACAAGATGTCGTGTGCTGTCCATCGCCTCATCGAGGATCTTCGCATCGACACGACCGGCAACTTCCGGGTCACGATCGAGATTCTCGCGGAAGCTGCGCCCGTCAGGCTGGCCGAGCTTGGTCCAGGTCTCCATCGCGTTATGCTGGACGATACGATAGGCGTCCTCACGCGAAATGCCCGAGCGGGCCAGAGCCAGCAGCACTTCGCCCGAATGCACCACGCCGCCGAGCGATTCGAGATTGGCCATCATGCGATCCGGATAGACCACCAGCTTGTCCATCATCCCGGCCAGACGCATCAGGGCAAAATCGAGGCCGATTGTCGCATCGGGGCCGATATTGCGCTCGACAGCCGAGTGACTGATATCGCGCTCGTGCCACAGGGCCACGTTCTCGAGCGCCGGTACCACGTGCGAACGGATCAGACGGGCAAGACCCGTCAGATTTTCCGAAAGCACCGGGTTGCGCTTGTGGGGCATGGCCGAGCTGCCCTTCTGGCCGGGGTGGAAGAACTCTTCCGCCTCGCGTACTTCGGAGCGCTGCAGATGGCGCACTTCAACGGCCAGACGCTCGATGCCGCTGGCAATCACGCCGAGCGCGCAGAAAAACGCGGCATGACGATCACGCGGGATCACCTGGGTCGAGACGTCTTCAGCAACGAGGCCGAGACGGTCGGCGACGAAATCCTCAACGCGCGGGTCGATATGGGCATAGGTGCCGACAGCGCCCGAGATGGCACAGATGGCAATTTCCTTGCGGGCTGCCAGAAGGCGCTCACGGTTGCGGGCAAACTCGGCGTAGTGACCCGCAATCTTCAGACCGAAGCTCGTAGGTTCGGCATGAATGGCGTGCGAGCGGCCGATCGTGACCGTATCCTTATGAGCGAATGCCTGCTTCTTGAGAGCAGCGAGCACCGCGTCGAGATCCTGCAGAAGGAGGTCGGTCGCCTGAACGAGCTGCACCGAGAAGCAGGTGTCGAGCACATCGGACGAGGTCATGCCCAGATGCACAAAACGGCTCTCCGGCCCGATTTTCTCGGCAAGCCAGGTCAGGAAGGCGATCACGTCATGGCGGGTAACGGCCTCGATCTCGTCGATACGCGCGACATCTGCCTCGGAAAAGGCAGCCATGGCGGCATCGCCGCGCTCACGAATGACCTTGGCGGCCTCTTTCGGCATGTCACCCAGTTCTGCCATGGCTTCACAGGCCAGAGCTTCAATCTCGAACCAGATGCGGTAGCGATTGATGGGCGACCAGATAGCGGTCATTTCGGGGCGGCTGTAACGAGGCACCATGGTCGGGCAAACTCCTTGATAGGATCGACGCAACACGCAAGGACGGGTCGAAAAGAGGCCCCCTCTTACCTCAAGATGCCGCCGGGGAACACTCTTTGATCGGGCAGCGCCAACGCACAGAGCGAATTGCGCTCGATCGGCGCTTTCTCTAGCATTGTCCGGCTTGAGAAATTCTGGAGGTTGATGTGGCGCCTGATCTTACCTGGCACGCCCTTATTGCGCTTGCACAGGTCGTTCTGATCGACATCACCCTCGCCGGGGATAACGCCGTTGTTATCGGCATGGTCGTACGCGGCCTGCCGGCGCAACAGCGGCGCAAGGCCATTCTGGTCGGCGTTGCTGCGGCGGCTCTCATGCGGATCGCGCTCGCGCTTGTCGCCTCACGTCTGTTGTCCGTACTCGGCCTCACCCTGGCAGGCGGCCTGCTGCTGCTCTGGGTCTGCTGGAAAATGTACCAGGAGCTGCGTCATCCCGAGGAAATGTCGGGAGAGGCCAAAAGCGGGTCATTGTCCAAGGCAATTTTCAGAATCATCGTCGCCGATCTCTCGATGAGCCTTGATAACGTACTGGCCGTGGCTGGTGCCGCCATGGGACACCCTTACGTGCTTGTGACTGGCCTCGCCTTCTCTGTCGTGCTGATGGGAGCTGCGGCGACGCTGGTGGCCAATCTGCTGAACCGCTACCGCTGGATCGCCTGGCTCGGCCTCGCCATCGTTGCCTTCGTCGCGTGCGAGCTGATCTACAAAGGCAGCATGGAGGTTGCGCATCATGTCGCGGGTTAAGGCATTTCTCCTGACCGGATCGCTCATTCTTCTGACGGGATGCAGCTCTCACGCCCAGGAGCAGGAGACGCCCTCCGCCGCCTCCGAGACTCTCGGACAAAATGATTCGGCACCGGAGAGCCTTGCCCCCCCCTCCGGCGCTGCGAGCACGGATGTCGCGACCCGTCTCGACCAGTGGCTCGCGCTCGTTCAGGCCACGACGCCGCCCAGCGCCAGCGCCTATGCCGATTTTCTGGATCAGACGCCAAGCTGGCCCGAGCGCGCTGTCATGATGGCACGCTATCAACAGGCACTGGCCACCCGTGCAAGTGATGCAGAACTCCCGCAGCTCTGCCCGCGTGAGCCCCTGACAGCTGTACAGGCTTTCATGCGCTGTGCGACACTCCTGCCCGATGCTGCCAGTCAGGCCAGACGAATCTGGCGCAACGGGGCCGACCGCGAGACTGATTCGAGCCTGATCCTTGCAGAATACAGCGCATCGCTCACGCCCGATGATCACTGGGCCCGTTTCCAGCGCCAGATCCGCACGCGACAATTCACCGCTGCCGGGCGGCAGGTCTCCCTTCTGGCGCCACAACGTCAGGCGGGTGCTCGCGCCCTGATCGCCCTGCAATCCAACGCGCCCGACGCCGCCTCGCAATTTGCCGCCCTTCCCGCTTCACAGCGTGCCGAACCCCAGATCATGATCGCGCGTCTGAGGCAGTTGCGCCGCGCCCCTGATCTCGATTCCGCCTATGCGCTCTGGCAGGAAGAAGGTTTTGCAGGGCAGAAGCGCGCGCCGTCATCCGACTGGACCAATGAACGACTGGCTCTCGCCCGCTCCTTCCTGACCCAGGGCTCGGTGCCTCAGGCGCGGGCCCTGGCCGATGATACAACACTTTCGACAGGCTCCACCTCGCGGCTCGAGGCCTTCTTCCTGCGTGGCTGGATCGACCTGCGCTTTCAGAAGAACCCGGCTCTGGCAAGACCCGCCTTTGCGGAACTGTCGCGACAGACCAGCCTGATTACGAAAAGCCGCGGTTATTACTGGCTCGGGCGCAGCTTCGCTGAAGAAGGCAATAGCAGCCAGGCCAGCGCCGCCTATCGTCAGGCGGCCACCATGCCGACAACCTATTATGGTCAGCTGGCATTGGCTGCCTTGGGCGGTCATGATGATACGCTGGTTCCGGGCGGCAGCGATGTGCCCGGCCTCGCCACGGCGCTCAGCCGTCTTCCCGCCCTGCAGAGCGGCGGCATCTCACGCGGAGATCTGATCGAGGCAGCGCGGCTGCTTCATGAACGTGGCGATGACGATCATGCCCGTGAGTTCCTGATGCTTGGCTATAGCGCGGTGCAGGACGCCCCGGGTCAGGCCGCTCTCGCTCGGTTTGCGCTGTCTATCGGGTCGCTGGAGCCTGCCGTCTTTGCTGCCCGCCGCACGGGCAGGCTGGGTTCAGCGCTCTATCCGGAAGGCTGGCCGGTTCTCGATGCCGCCCAGGCGGAGGGAGACTCCCTGCCCCATGGTCTGGCACTGGGCGTCGCCCGTCAGGAGAGCAGTTTTGACGCGCATGTCAGCAGTCCTGCGCGTGCTATCGGCCTGATGCAGCTGCAAACCGGCACAGCGCAGGATGTTGCCCGCCGCGCTGGCCTGAGCGGCATCGATACCAGCGCCAGTGGATTGCGCGACCCCGCCACCAATCTTGTTCTGGGGCGCACCTATCTGTCGCAGCTCATGACGCGTTTCAATAATGTCGTCCCGCTGGTTCTCTCGGCCTATAATGCCGGGCCTCACCGCACCGATCTCTGGCTGGCCAGTCAGCCTCTCCCGCAGCCCTTGACCCAGGCAGGCATGATCGACTGGATCGAGGGCATTCCCTACGAAGAGACACGCTCCTACATCCAGCGTGTGGAAGAGAATATGGCGCTTTATCGGGTTCTGGAGACAAACCCCCATGGCTGATGTCCCGGCAGTTCCCCGCTCTCTTAGCGACCAGGCCAGTGAAGTGCTGCAGGCCTTGCGCAGCCGGGGCGACCGTCTCGTCACAGCTGAAAGCTGCACGGGGGGGCTGATCGCAGCAACCCTGACAACCCTTGCCGGATCGTCAGACGTGGTCGAGGGAGGCCTCGTAACCTATTCCAACGCCATGAAGATATCGGTGCTCGACGTGGCCGAAACGACCCTGGCATCGCATGGTGCGGTGAGCGAGGCCGTGGCGGTCGAGATGGCGATGGGCGCGCTGGATTGCGCCCAGGACGCGACGATAGCGGTTGCGGTGACAGGCATTGCCGGGCCGGGTGGTGGAACAGAAGCCAAACCGGTTGGCACTGTCTGTCTGTGTGTCATGCAAGGCGCAAAGACACCCCAGCGTGAAACGGCTCACTTCGCGGGAGATCGCGAGGCGGTGCGTCTCGCAACAGTCAGCCGGGCCTTCGAGATGATTCTCAAGGCACTTGTCTGAGCTGAAAACACCCGGCCATGTGCGACCGGGTGCATCGGGTAACGAGATCAGTTATCGATCTGCTGAACCACCTCAAAGCCTTCAAAGACCGGCGGGCCAAGGGTCAGGGGCTTGTTGCCACCGGCGCCGGCATGAGCCTTGCGGAACTGCTCAGACAGGGTCCAGGCCTTGAAGGCTTCCTGAGATTCCCAGACCGTGTGCGACGACCAGAGAATATGGTCATCCTTGACCGGCCCGCGCAGCAGCGCGAAGGATTTGAAACCGGGTACGGTTGTCAGCAGCACTTCACGGTCGAGCCAGCGCTGGCGAAACGCGTCTTCGCTCTCGGGAAGAACCTGAAACCTGTTCATTGCGATATACATCGACGATACCTTTTTGACTTCATGATGAACCGGGCAGAATGAGATCATGCGGCAGCAGAAACGGCCGTCCAGTCTCACCGTGATGCCCCAGAACCGTATCAGAAAGACCGAATACGTCCGAGAGCATTCTGGATGTAATGACCCTGTCGGCGGGGCCGGATGCATAGACCCGCCCCTGATCCAGAACCACGATACGATCGGCAAAGGCAGCCGCCCAGTTCAGGTCGTGCAATATGGCCAGACACGCCCCACCCTTGCCACTATGCGCCCGTGCCAGAGACAGGATGAGTCTCTGACGGGCGATATCCTGCGCCGAGACAGGCTCGTCCAGCAGCAGGTATCCCTTTTCGCTGCGCCAGCGCAGCTGAACCAGAACGCGCGCCAGATGCGCACGCTGGCGTTCTCCTCCCGAAAGCGTCGTGACATCGCGCTCGGCGATGGAGGCAAGACCAACCTCGGCCAGCGTCTGATCGACCAGCAGGTTGAGCCTTTCCCGGGCACCAGCCCCATGCCTTTCCGCAACGCCGAACCGGGCCAACTCTCCTACCGAGAAGCGGGCTTCGAGGCTCTGGTCCTGCGTGAGCATGGCCCTTTGTGCAGCGAGCTCTCGTGGCGAACAGGTGCCAATGCCGCGCCCGTCGATCTCGACATGCCCCTCGCAGGGGGCGAGCAGCCCCGCTGCCACACGCATGAGAGTGCTCTTGCCTGCGCCATTCGGGCCAATCACGGCAACAAACTCGCCCGGTGCGACAGTCATGGCGACCTGATCGAGCAAGGCCCTGCCCTGACGCCTGACGGTGATGTCTCTCAGCATGAGGGTCATGCCGGAATATCCTGATCGCCGCGACGCATCAGAAGCCAGATGAATATCGGTGCCCCCAGACCTGCCGTGATGATCCCGACAGGCACGTCAGACGGGATGGCAATCAGACGGGCCAGCGTGTCAGAAAGCACCAGAAGCAGAGCGCCCAGCAAGGCGCTGCCGGGGATGAGAAAGCGATGATCCGGCCCGCTCGCCAGCCTGACCAGATGCGGCACGATGACACCGACAAACCCGATCACCCCTGAAAAAGCGACGGCAGGGCCGACAGAAAGCGTCACGGCGACAAGGCAGAGAACTTTGACCCGCCCCACGCGACACCCCATGAGGGCCGCATTCTCTTCCCCCAGAAGCAGCAGATTGAGCGGCCGCGCGAGCGCCATCAGCAACACGAGGGAAGAGAGCGTAAACGGCGCCAGAATTTCGATTTCCTGCCAACGCACCCCGGCCAGACTGCCCATCGTCCAGAATGTCAGGTCGCGCAGGGCGGCATCATTGGCGCGATAGAGTAGAATCCCCGTAGCGGCAGAAGCAAGCGCACCCAGCGCGACCCCCGCCAGAACGAGGCGCGACGTCGACACCCTGCCCTGGCGTGTTGAAAATCGCTGAAGAATGCCGGTCATGACGCACGCACCGAGCATTCCGCCCGCCGGTATGCCCCAGCGCGCCATGACGCCGGGACCGAACCAGATTACCCCCTCGACAATCATCACGGTCGCACCGAGTGCCGCGCCGGAAGAGACACCGATCAACCCGGGGTCAGCCAGTGGATTGCGAAACAACCCCTGCATCACCGCCCCTGCGGCCCCGAGCCCCGCCCCGACCAGCACAGCCAGCACGATGCGTGGCAGCCTGATGCCGAGCACGATCAGCCTTGAGACAGCAGGATTATCGACACCGCCGGGATGGATGCCAAAGCCGGTTGCGCCAGACGGCAGAGAGAGCAGTATGCTGGCAACCAGCGCCAGCGAGAGAAGCGTAAAGGCCGGCACTATGGGGAGACGCGAGACGCTCATGCAGGCTGGGTATGGCTCACGATCTGCTGCGCAAGTTCGAGCGCAGCCTCTGCCGTACGTGGGCCAAAGCCAAGCAGCTTTTCGCCTTCCATATCGATAATGGCCTTCTTCTGCCCGGCTGGAGTCAGCATGACAGCCTCATCGGCGAGAAGCGCATCGCGCATGGCCTGCCCACCCTGGCTCATCATCAGGATCACATCCGGCTTGAGGGCAATCAGAGCCTCGCGCTCGAGCGCCTTGTAGCCCTTCATGTCCGCACCGGCATTTGTGGCGCCGGCAAGAGCAATGATGGCATCGGCGGCGGTACCCGTGCCTGCCGCCATCGGACGCCCGTTCACCACACGCATGACAAACAGGACACGCGCCTTTTTAGGGTGGAGTTCTGTCCAGGCCTTGAGTGTGCGTAGCTGATTGTCAAAGCGCACGACCATTGCCGCGCCTTTTTCCTCTTCCCCGATAATGCGGGAGAGAGTGAGCATGCGGTTGCGCACACCGTCGAGCGATGGCGTTGCATCGACCATCACAATCGGGGTGGAAGATTCCATGACCTGATCGATCGCATTCGCCGGTCCCGAGTCATTCATCGCGAGAACAAGGTCGGGCTTGAGCGACAAAATGCCCTCGGAAGAAAGCTGGCGCATATAGCCGACCGATTTCTTCTCGCGCAGGGCCGACACAGGATAGGTCGAGGTGATGTCGACCCCGATAATGCGATCTGCGGCGCCAAGGGCATAAAGCGTCTCGGTAATCGTGCCGCCAATCGAGACAATGCGCTGCATCGACCCCAGCGTGACCCGCCTGCCGCGGCAGTCCTCGATCTGGACATTGCGTTTTTCCCCCGCCCGGGCCGAACGCGCGGCTGCGCTCGTCACGCCGGTTGCAAGGGCGGAAAGCCCGAACTGACGCCGACTGAACAATCTGATGCTCATGAGCCCTCCCTCATCCCTGCTGTCATGGGTCGCTGGCTGTTGCCTCTTTCCCTCACCTGACGCGGCGGAGCTTTAAAGGAAGTTTTTACACCTTGCAAGTGAGAGTCATTCTCAATAAGCACTCGCACCGTTCCATTAACGTTTCGTAGGGCCGAACTGATGATCTCAACCCGCCAGGTGCTTTCCCTGTCTTCCGCGCTTGCCATGATCACCCTCCTCACCGGGCCTGTGCAGGCTCAGGATCGTGACACAGGCACCCAGGACCAGACCAAGGCAGGACAACGCAGCGCCTCCAGCCGCAGCAGCACGACAGGCACGACAAAACCTGCCGGGGCGGTACGGAAACAGGCGACAAGCACAGGCAGGTCATCATCGGGTGATATCGCGCTTCCCAGCGTCAAGGTGCATGGCGACAACGATCTGGTCGTGCCCCAGGCAAGCGCCACACTGACCCGCAAGGACATGCTGCGCGTCAATCCGACCGAGCCCTATATGGTCCTGACCGGGCTGCCTGGCGTGTATTTCGAGAATGACGGCTCTCCGTCTCTCGCCATCTCCATCCGTGGCATGCAGGATTTCGGCCGCGTGAACGTGATGGTCGATGGCGCAAGACAGGATTTCCAGACAAGCAGCCATGGCGCCAATGGCAGCGTCTATGTCGATCCCGCCCTGCTGGCTGGGCTCGATGTGTCACGCGGCACCGTTGCGACGGCTGATGGTGCAGGCGCCATCGCTGGTGTGGTGAACATGCATACGCTCGGCGTGGACGACATTGTCGACTCAGGCAAGCGCTATGGTGTGATGGCACGCGCGCTCGGCGGCTCCAACAATTATAACGGGTCCGGCATGGTCGGCGCCGGTGTGCGTGTACGCCCCTGGCTCGGTATCGCCGCTGCCTTCAGCATGCGCAGCTCCGGCAATTACGAAGATGGTGCAGGCACCCGCATTCCTGACACCTATCAGCGCATGCAGTCGGGTCTGTTCAAGATCGATATCAAGCCCGGCATGGATCAGAGCCTGACGCTCGGCACGGTGATCTATCACAACCAGTTCGGTCAGGGCACTGAGGGCATTGCAGGCGCCAACAAGATCCAGAACAACCAGGGCAATATCGAATATCGCTTCACCCCGCACGACAACAAGCTCGTGGCCCTGCACGTCAAGGGCTATGTCGTCTCCACGGGGCAGGATAACGCGATGCCTTCCTATCGTGCGCTCACCATCGCTGCGGCCAACATGACCAAATACAACCTGACGACACTCGGCTTCGAGGCCGATAACACGTCGCAGTTCGGTCTTGGTCCGGTTCTTGCCTCACTGAATTACGGTGGCGAGTATTACCACGACAAGGTCGATACAAAGGACCAGACGGGCTATGCCGGATCGACCCCTTCGGGCGGGCGTGGCGTCGGCAGCGCCTTCACACAGCTCGCACTTAACTGGAAGATCGTCCAGCTGACCGGTGCCCTGCGTTATGACAGCTATCACGCATCGGGCAGCGGCGTGAATCTCGCCTCGGGCTTCACCTCCGTCGCGGCCGGTGCCTTCCACAGATCGAGTGGATCGGATGCGGTCAATCCGAAAGTAACCCTGGCGGTCACACCGGTACACGGGCTTCAGCTCTATGGCAGCTACGGCCTTGGTTTCCGCCCGCCTGCCATGACCGAGCTGTTCATGGCCAGCTCACATCCCGGGCTCAGCTTCCTGAACTTCATCCCCAATCCGAATCTCGCCCCTGAGCAGACCTATGGCTGGGAACTCGGCGCCAAGCTGCATTATCGTGACGTGCTGATGGATGGTGACAAGGTCGAATTCGACGGCGACTATTTCGACACGCGCATCAAGAACTACATCGCCCAGACACGCGTGATCGGTCGCCCGGCCGCAGGGTCCTATATTCCGACATACGGCTATTTCTACCAGAATATGGCTGGCAATACCTTCACCCATGGTTTTGAGGGCCAGGCGAAATACGACAACCGCTTCGTCTTCGCGACCCTGTCCTACACCAACACCACGACCAAGCTGCCCTATGCTGATTACACCGGGTTTGGCGCGCTCCTGACCACGCCACCGCGCTCGGTGCTGGCGGGCACGGTCGGTGTGCATCTGCTCGACAACAAGCTTTCCATCGGCGGGCGCATCCGTGCAGCAACCCAGACGCTCGGACGCCCATCGAGTGCAACGGCGCTCTACCCCAAGCAGGGTGGTTATGTGGTGTTCGATCTGTTCGGGTCCTACCAGCTCACCAAGCAGATCCAGATGTTCGTCAATGCGGATAACGTGACAAATCGCCGCTACTACACCAGCGCCATCTCGACCATCCCGAACCAGGGACTCACGGTTATGGGCGGTCTGAGCTTCGCTCTGTCGCGCTGACCCGTCACAGTAACGTTACGTGCCCTTGTATAGCGGCACGGGCTGCGGCAGGAGCGGAGCAAAAAGCAAGGATCTGCCACCATGCCCGCCACCGAAACGCGCTCGACCCAAACCAGCCTGGAAGACAGGCTGGGGCGCTGGGTCAGGCGCTATCTGCACGGGTTCTGGGGCATGTTTGTGCTCTTCGTGCTCAAACAGGGATGGGCCTGTCTCTTCGGCGGGCTCCTTCTGGGCGCCATTCTCGCCTCGCATTATCTCTGGTCGCCAGACTGGCCGATCTATCGCTATGACGCGCTGTTCATCTTCGCTCTGGTGACTCAGGCCCTGTTTCTGCTGTGCGGTCTAGAGACGCGACAGGAGGCCATGATCATTCTGGTCTTTCATCTGACCGGCACCGCCATGGAGTGGTTCAAGGTGTCTGCGGGGTCATGGGCCTATCCCGAGCCCGGCTTTTTCAAGCTCATGCATGTCCCGCTGTTTTCCGGCTTCATGTATGCCTCGGTCGGCAGTTACATGGCCCGCGTCATCAGGGTTTTCGACATGAGCTTCGTCCCCTATCCGCGCTTTGCTCTTTCCCTGACACTGGCGCTTGCCATCTACGCCAATTTCTTCACGCATCATTTCCTGCCCGATCTGCGCTGGGGGCTCGTTCTGGCCACGCTTGTTCTCTATGGCCGCTGCTGGATACGCTATCGTATCGTGGGCGCGCATTTCTGGCGCATGAGGCTCCCTCTGGCGGCCTTTTTCTCAAGCATCGCCCTCTGGGTTGCAGAAAATATCGGTACTTTTACCGGGACCTGGCTTTATGCCCATCGGCACTTCACCTGGGTGGTGCATCCGCAGAAACTGGTTTCATGGTACCTGCTTCTCTATGTGGCTTTCATTACCGTCACCCTGCTCCTCCGCCCCGATAGGGCGACCACTGACAGAGCGTGAAACGCCGCCGACACAACAAATTGAGCCGAACGCGTCTCATCCTGACGACGGGCATGATTATCGCGGTGGGTCTTGTCTGCCGCCTTGCCCCTCTGGGGCTTGACCCATTTGCAAGAAAATGGAGCGGCTCGGTCTTATGGGGCGCGCTTTTCTGGTGCCTCGCCGCCTTCGTCGTGGGGGGCGACAGACGATTGTCGCGACTGACGCTCGCCATTTTTGGCTGTTTTGCGAGTGAGACACTCAAACTGGTCCATATTGCACCTCTGGATGCCTTGCGAAAAACCGCTGCCGGCGGCTTTCTGCTCGGACATGCCTTCTCCTGGTACGATATGGCGGCCTATCTCGCCGGCATCATTCTGATGGAGTTCGCAAGCGCTACATCCAGAATGAAAAGACGGTCTCGTCCATAGATCATCCGGGCAGTTGCGTCAGGCCGTGCGCCGCGGTTCGTGAGAGCGGTAAAAGACAAAACAATGACAGCAATATGACTGTTTTATTTCGGTAACGATTTAATAAAACCATAATACTGCATAAGAGATTATGTCGATATTTACGGCCCGTAATTCGATCACGAAGCGAAACGGCCCCAATCGATGAAACTCAGACTCAGCCTTGTTCTTTCCGCCAGCCTTCCGGCGCTGCTGATTGCCGGACATGCGACGAACAGGGCTCATGCTCAGGATAGCGCCCCAAGCCAGAAAGCTTCCGTTGCTGGCAAGACAACCAGCCATGCGACAGACAAAAAGACGGCCCGCCAGAAGGACAAGACAACGGCGCGCTCGAACGCTGTCGATGCCAGGACCCCTGAGTCGATCATCGTGCTCGGCGCCGGTCAGGCCCGCGAGACACAGACGATCTCGCGCACAGCCATTCAGGAATACACACCTGGCACCAGCCCCTTCAAGACGCTCTCGAAACTGCCCGGTGTGATGTTCACCTCATCAGACCCGCTGGGTTCCTATGAATGGTCACAGCAGATCATCATCCGTGGTTTCGATCAGAGCCGTCTCGGCTTCACCTTCGACGGCGTGCCGCTGGGCAATCTGGCCTATGGCAACGATAACGGTCTTTCGATCGGGCGTGCTCTCCAGACGGAAAACAACGGCCCTGCAACCCTGACCCAGGGTGCAGGTGCAGTCGGCGTTGCCGCCTCGAACGACCTCGGCGGTGCACTGCAATTCACCTCGATCGACCCCTCCGACAAATTCGGCGCCGATGTGAGCGGTACAATCGGCTCGGCGTCAACATGGCGCACCTTTACCCGTATCAATAGCGGCCTGCTCAAGGGAGGCGGCAAGTTCTACGTTTCCTACAACCATCAGGACGCGAATAAGTGGAAGGGCGATGGCGTTCAGCGCCAGGATCAGGCCAACGCCAAATTCGTCCAGCCTTTGGGCGAACATCTGAAACTGACCGTGTTCGGCGACTGGTCCAAGCGCGCTGAAAACGACTATCAGGATCTCTCCCTCTCCCAAATCAAGACCTATGGCTATAATCTGGACAATATCACCGGCAATTACGCGCTCGCCAAGCAGATTGCCTATGCTTATGCCAGCCAGAACACCATCCCCTTCCCCAAGGGGATCCAGAATGTGGATACGGTCTATTACAATGCAGGCGGCCTGCGTGAAGACGCGCTGGGCTATGGCAAGCTCGATTTCCGGGTCAATAATCGCCTTTCAGGCTATGTCATGGGCTACGGCCATACGAATACCGGCGAAGGTGTGTGGGTCACGCCTTATCAGTCGACGCCCGCACAGCTGGGAGGGTCACCCCTTTCCACACGCACAACAGAATACGACATCCACCGCGCCGGTTTTATCGGCAGCCTGACCTACAAGATTGCCAATCACAGCATTGAGGGTGGTTTCTGGTTCGAAAACAATAATTTCAATCAGGCGCGCCGCTTCTATCCTCTCGCGCTCGACGGATCGCCTTCTTCCATCCATTGGTATCGCGACAACGCCTTTGCCACGCAGTGGCAGAGCGCCTTCAACACCAAGACCTATCAGGTGCATCTGGGCGATACCTGGAAAATCACGCCAAAGCTGAAGGTCAATTACGGCTTCAAGTCACTGATCGTTGACAACACGGCGCGCGCCATGAACGGCAATTATCTCGGCACACCTGTCGCCACGGCCTATCCGTCAGGGTCGCTGAATGCCAGCAATGGCTTCCTGCCGCAGGTTGGCGCAAATTACCGCTTCAACCATAATCACGAGATCTTCCTCGACTACAGCCGCAATATGGCGGCCTTTGACAGCGCCCAGACATCAGGGCCGTTCTCGACCACGGTGGCAGGATTCCAGGCGCTGCAGGGGCGTCTTAAGCCTGAAATGTCGAATACCGAGGAACTTGGCTATCGCTATCATACCAAAACCTTCCAGGCGACGGTAACCGGCTATTACGTCCAGTTTGAAAACCGCCTTCTCTCGGTGACTCAGGGCGTGGGCATTCAGGGCAATGCCTCGGTTTTGTCGAATGTGGGTGGGGTCATCTCTCGTGGCATCGACACTGCCGTGAACTGGCAGTTTGCTCCGAACTGGTCGATCTTCGCTTCCTATGCCTTCAACAATTCCTTCTATCAGGACGATGTGATGGCGAATGGTACGGTTTCCGCCGCAATCAAGGGCAAGAACGTGGTCGGTATGCCGCGCAACCTCGCCAATCTGCAGCTCGGCTATGACGACGGCCAGATCTGGGGCAACGTCCTTATGCAGATCCAGGATCGTCGCTACTACACCTATACGAACGACGCCTATGTGCCGGCCAACGACGTGTTCAACCTGAATCTCGGCTACCGCTTCAAGAGCCATAATTTCTGGCTGCGCGGGCTTGATACCCAGATCAACGTCTCGAACCTGTTCGACAAGCGCTATGTCGCGACGGTGGGCAGCAACGGCTTTATCAATTCCGACCCTTCGGGCACGTTCCAGACCCTTCAGGCCGCGGCCCCGCGCATGGTATTCTTCACCATCCGCAAGCACTTCAACTGAGAGACGGATCAGCCAGCATGAAACCCAGCCGACGGCATTTTCTCAATCTCGGTGCTGCCGCCCTCGCTGGGGCCATGCTGCCTGAAAACCTGAAACAGGCTCTGGCCATTCCAGCCAACCGGGAAACCGGCACGATCAAGGACGTCAAGCACGTTGTTATCCTGATGCAGGAAAACCGGGCATTCGACCATTATTTCGGCACGCTGCGCGGTGTGCGCGGTTTTGGTGACCCGCGGGCAGAACGCCAGGCTGATGGCAGTTCCGTCTTTGCCCAGAAAGACGAGAAGGGCCGCGCTATCTGGCCCTTCCTGTTCGACACGGTGCATACCTCTGCCGCCTGCCTGAAAAGCCTCGACCATAGCTGGAAAGGCACGCAGGCAGCATGGAATGAGTGGGATAGCTGGGTACCGCACAAGACACCCATGACCATGGGGTATTTCACCCGCAAGGAAATCCCCTATTACTATGCCCTGGCGGATGCCTTCACGATCTGCGACGCCTATCACGCCTCGATCTTCGGGCCGACCAATCCAAATCGTCTCTATTTCTTCACCGGCACGAACGGGCTCGCTGTCGGTTCAGCGGGCAAGCAGGCAGTCGAGAATGTCGATGACGGCAACTGGTCTGCCGACATGGCCCATGACAACCCGAAATTCACGCCTTTCGACTGGACGACCTACCCTGAACGACTGCAGGAGGCCGGTGTTACCTGGAAATTCTATCAGGAATACGACAATTTCGGCGACAACCCCCTCGCCTCGTTCCGCCAGTTCCGCAATCTCGACCGCAAGGACTGGCGCTACCTGAACGCCCGCGCCATCGCCCCCGGCTCGAACAAGGAAAACATGCACGAGCTTGAAGGGCGTTACCTGCTGGATGCTTTCGAGCATGATGTTGCAGGAGGCACCCTGCCGCAGGTCTCATGGATCGTTCCGCCAGCTGCCCTGTCGGAACATCCCGAAGCCCCTCCCGGCTTTGGCGAGCATCTGATCTCGAAACTCATCGATATTTTCGTTCGTCACCCCGAGACCTGGGCCAAGACAGTCTTCATTCTGAACTACGACGAGAATGACGGCTTTTTCGACCATGTGCCACCGCCTGTCCCTGCGCTTGCGGGGCAAGGCAGCACCACTGTTTCATCCGCAGGCGAGAGCTATCATGGCGAGCCTGTCGGTCTCGGGCCTCGCGTGCCTGCGTTGATCATCTCTCCCTGGACAAAGGGGGGATGGGTCAATTCGCAGGTATTCGACCACACCTCGATCCTGCAATTTCTCGAAAAGCGTTTTGGCGTCGCATGCCCCACCATCACCCCCTGGCGGCGATCTGTCTGTGGCGATCTGACCTCCGTCTTCGATTTCTCGAAACCCGACGCTGAATGGTCGGCGAAGCTTCCCAATACCGACGACTATCTGCCACAGACGCGTCTTTCCTGCGCGCATCCGCCGCCGCTCGTGCCGTCGCAGGGCAGCCTGCCGATGCAGGAAGCCGGACAGAGGCCGAGCCGCGCCCTGCCCTATCGCTTTGCTGTCACCACCCATGCCGATGATCCGACAAAACTCACCTTCAGTAATACCGGCAGACAGGGTGTCGTTTTCCGTATTCGCCAGACGGGCATGGCAAGCCAACATCTGACGGTGCCCGCTGGCACGATCAGCCTATTCGCCTGCGCGCCTGAGGGTTTGGTCGAAATCTACGGACCAAACGGTTTCTACCGCCTTCATCGTCCTGCAAGCGGCGTGGCCCTGCTGCAGGAGGAAGGAGACAACAGCTTGCGGCTCGTCTTCTCGGTATCGAAGCCGTCCAGCAAAGAGACGGTCCTGAGCAATCTGTATAACGGCAGGAGTGAAGAGCGTCCGCTCAAGCCCGATACGCAACGCGTCGAGATTGTCGATCTGGGCCCCAGCCAAAACTGGTATCACCTGGAGTTGAAAGACCAGGCGGGCACGGTCCTGCTCGCACTGGCCGGACATGTCGAAAACGGATCACCGTCCCATTCTGATCCCCATATGGCCACAAGCCCGACAAGCCCGAGCTGAAAAGAGGCGCGTGTCATTTGGGATACGCGAGCGTTACAAGAGACCTGCATAAGCCTCGCGTCTGATTGACAGGGCGTGCGCGGGCAGTAGGGTCGCGCGCGATGGTTCCCGCTCGCCGGGATGAAAAGGGAACATGGTGCGATGCCATGACTGCCCCCGCAACTGTAGGTGAAGAGAGCACTGACAAGGGCCCTTGCGGCCCGGCCACTGGGTTTATCCCCCCGGGAAGGCATGTTGTTGCTTGGTGACGCACAAGTCAGGAGACCTGCCATCATCCATGGTCACGGACGAGAACTGATGGGCGGGGTGTCCCGGAAGTGGCGGGTGCAAATCTGCCCATCGTAGTGACGTGAACAGACCGGATAGATCCGCCACCATGCGCCCTCTGCGCCCCTTCAGATCGCTTCTTCTCGCAGGGCTTCCCCTGCTCTCCCTCCCTCAGGCCGTCGCGCAGGATCAGGGAGCGAATGATGAATACATTACCGCCCACGGGCAAAGCACAGGGCTCAATGCCCGGCCTGCCATCGGTGGCAGGCTCGGCCTGAGCCTGCAGCATAACCCGGCTTCGATTGCGGTGATCGACCAGAAGATCATCTCGCAGCGCGGTTACGCCCAGGCCGAACAGGCTGCCGATTTTGCACCGGGCGTCACTTCTGGCGGGTCACCGGGCAACCCGGCACAGCTCATGATGCGCGGGTTCAGTGGTAATCAGATCCTGATCCTGCGCGACGGGTTCTATTTCGGCCCCACCACCATGGTGAACCGGCCGCTGAACGCCTTCAATCTCGAGGCAGTTGAGGTCCTCAAGGGTCCGTCTTCCGTTCTTTACGGACAAGGCGCTGTGGGTGGCACGGTCGATATGCGCACACGCAGCCCCGACCCGGATCATGCGCATCTGGACACGCTGGTTTCCTATGGCAGCTTCAATACCTGGAATGCAGGCATTGGCGGGTCGATCCCGCTGTCACCGACACTGGCCATACGCAGTGATTTCAGCCGCACCTCGTCAGATGGCTACGTCAAGGGCGCTGATCCGCATAGCAATGACTGGACGACGACCCTGCTCTGGCATCCGTCACAGAATTTCTCGGCCCGACTGGGTATGGATTATCTGACAGATGAGCTTTCCACCTATTACGGCGCCCCTCTGGTGCCGGGCTCTGCCGTTCAGGATCAAGCCAAGGGTCTTCTGCATTCATCGAGCGGGCTGGTTGTCAGCAAGGCCTCGCTCTGGCGCAATTACAATGTTGCCAACCCGCGAGCAAGTTCGGTCAATGCCACGCCGACCCTGCATCTGAACTGGATCGTGAACGACCGGCTCACCCTGCATGACAAGGCCTATTTCTCCTATGCCAAACGGCGGTGGGACAATGCCGAGACCTACAGCTATATAGGTAGCGAAGGCGCAGTCGATGCCAGTAATGCCCCAATCGAGCCGGGGCGGATCGGGCGTGACCGGTTCTATGTCTATCAGAACCAGCATCAGATCGGTGATACGATTGACGCCCGCTTTGACTCCACGTTTTTCGGGTTGAAGAACCGTCTGGTGATTGGAGGAGACGCCTATTATCTGCGCTTCATCCGCAATCGTGGTTTTCCCGACGCCAGCTATGCCGACAGTGTCTCGCTGACTGACCCGGAAGGCGGCGCATTGGGCAATTTCGCCGGGGAGTATCCTTACCGCAAATCGCCAACCACCCTGATCGATGCCGGGCTCTTTCTGGAAGACACGCTTTCACTGACCCGCACTCTGCGTCTGGTTGGCGGATTTCGCTATGACTGGCTCTCGCTCGACCGCCAGAACTACAATCAGAACGGGCAATTCAACGCGGCAACGAGCTTCAAGGGCTATTACAACCCTGCCAATTTCCGTATCGGCCCGGTTTACGACATTCTGCCCAATGTCAGCCTCTATGGTGTGTATACGACTGCAGAAGATCCGCCAGGCTCAAACCTGTTCCTTGCCAACAAAGGGCAATTCAGCCGTCTGAGCCACTCGCGTCAGGGGGAAATCGGCGTGAAGGCAAGTGCGCTTTCGGGTCGGCTTGTCACAACACTTTCCTTCTTCGATATCCGACGCACTCGGGTTCTGGTTCAGACAGGTCAGGATTCTGTCTCGACCGCCGGGAGCCAGCATTCGCGTGGGGTAGAGGGTCAGGCCGATTGGCGTCTCGACCGCCATTGGAGCCTGTCCGGCAATATTGCCTACACAGATGCGCATTACGGCACATTCTATCCCGATGCCGCGACGGACGCCTCAGGCAATCAGGTGCCCAACGTACCTGCGGTAACCGCCAATCTCTGGGCTGTATGGTCGTCAGCGCTGGACCTGCCTGTCGATCTCGGCGCAGGCATGCGCTATGTCTCTGCGCGCAAGGGTGATTTTGCCAATACGCTCTCGCTC
The DNA here is from genome assembly GCF_025994195.1 of Asaia spathodeae NBRC 105894. Classification (NCBI taxonomy): domain Bacteria; kingdom Pseudomonadati; phylum Pseudomonadota; class Alphaproteobacteria; order Acetobacterales; family Acetobacteraceae; genus Asaia; species Asaia spathodeae. Next base: position 42,857 of record NZ_BAPY01000038.1, read on the forward strand.
AAGGATTACGCCCTCGTGAACGTTTTTGCGGGCTGGCATATCCGCAAGGGCTTTACCCTGTACGGTCGCATCGACAATCTTGCCAACAAGCATTTCGTGCAATGGGCTGATACGAGCTATCCGTCCGAGGTTCTGATCGGCGCCCCCCGTTCCTTCTCGATCAGCATGCAGGCAGGGTTCTGACATCCCCATGGTCGCCTGAAGCGTCCTGTTCTCCGGTCAGAGGACCGGAGAACAGTGAAGGTCATCACGAAGCCGGACAGAACCCAAACGCCCGTCAGGCTGCATCTTGAGCGCTGGAAGGTGCTCTATCCGGCTTCACTGCCACGATCGGGAAGAGGGACATCAGACGCGCGACACGACGGGTCATGCGCGGGTGACTCAGAAAGATTTCGCGGCAAAACCCTGCAAAGGCGGGCATGAGTTTTTCCTGATCGATAAAGGCTGACGGACTCATCTCGTAGTTCAGACGCTTGGCACCACAGGCCAGCATCTGTAATGCGGTCAGGGCCTGGTTCTTATCCTCCAGAAGAAACGCACTTACCGCATCGCAGCTATATTCGCGGGCGCGCGAATAGGCCGGATAGAGAAAAGGCACGAAGAAAGCCGGATAACGGATGAAATGCTTCGCCGAATTGAGATGACCCAGCACGTGATGAGCAATTTCGTGCCCGATCACGAAGCGGAGCTGCGCATTGTCCTCAGCTTCGACAAGCGCTGAAGTCAACAGCACATAACGCCCACGCGACAGCCTAAGGGCGAGCGCGTTCATCACGCCGTGAGAATTATAGATAAAGGCTTCAGGCGCCGTCTCCAGACCGAGCTTCCGGCTGACATCGACAAAGATTGCATGCAGTTCCGGGAATTGCTGCTCTGAGAGCACCACCATGCTGCCAACCATCCATGCACGGAACAGGGCTGCCATGAACTTCATCATGACCCAGAGCAGCAAGCCGTAGATGACCAAGGCAATCAGCGCAGCAACCGGATTTTTCTGTAGGAAGACACTCAGAATGATCAGCAGCCAAAGTGCACTACCGATAACGGTCAGAGCCGCACCATATCCCTTTTCCTGGGGATGCTGGTAGATTGAGATATGCGGAGGCATGATTGGTCCTTCACGAGCGAACAATATAAGTAAACAAGTTTACACCTCAAACATAAAATAAATAGACGGAGAATCTTGAGGAAATATTTCCACCGCATCCGTAAGCGTGAAAAAACCAGCTACTATCTTCAGCCATTTCATGGCTTTTGACGTCAGGTTTGCGCTTTCTCTCTTATCCAAGCTATCTTTGCGTGAAACATCGAAAGGATGGGTATGAACGATCTGACGGCGGTCCTGGCAGATATCGGTATTTTTGTCTGTGTTCCCTGGGTGCTTTGGCGCCTGCTTGGCCGCGTCATACCCATTGCTGTTATTCCGATCCTGATTGGCATTATGGCCGCCGTCTGGCATCTACCGCTCAAGAGCCTCGGCATTCCTTCTTTCTATGGTGATACCATTGGCTGGATCGCCGTACTCGTGCTCGCCTTCACGGCGGGAATGGAGATGTGGCAGCACCCCGAGGGCCAGAGCGTAGAAAACGCCCTCCCGAAACCCGGCCTTGCACGCCTCCTGGGCGGTGCTGCCATGGCACTGGGTGGGCCTTTTCTGATAGGCACCATCCTCGTTTATTATTTCTTCCTGCCCCTCCCCGGCTGGCACGCGCCCGCTGTCACGCCCGGCATCGCTGCAGCGTCCATCGGTTTGTGCATCGCAGTCAGCGCCCTGCCCGTGCTTATCGGCATCGTCAGGGAATTGCCGATCGCCGACAAACCGATCGGACAACTGGCGCTCAAACTCGCGGTTATCGATGACGCCACGCTTTGGATCGGCCTTGCCTTGTTGCAGTTCTCTGCAGAGCGTCAGACTGCCATGCATAGCTGGGGCCTGCGCGAAGGAGGTGCGGCGCTTCTGCTCATCGCGCTGGCAACTTGCGGTTCACTGGCGTCACGCCACTTCCGCAATCCACCGCGGATACTTATCTGGGCTGTGGTGCCGCTTTATCTCAGCCTCGGATCCTGGGCGAGCATGACTCTGGGGCTGCACGAGCTGATCGGCGCCTATTTCGCCGGGGCCTTCATGCCGCCATCATGGGTACGACGCCTGCCCTTCGAGGCTATCTCGACTTTCGCACTGGTATGGGTAGCGCCTCTCTTCTTTGGTCATAGCGGGATGCGGATCAATGGCGACGCCTTGACCTGGCCTTCTGTCCTGGCCTCGCTGTCACTCGTCGCTATCTCGATCGTGGTGAAGATCGGCTCGATCTACATTTTCCCACCAACCGCGGGGCTATCGCGACGTCAGACACTAGGGCTTGGTGCCCTGCTACAATGCAAGGGCCTGATGGAAATCGTGGCGGCGACCATCCTGCACGAGCAAGGTATGCTCTCCGAATTCGCCTTCGCCTCGCTCATGGTACTGGCCGTTATCTCGACCCTGCTCACCGGACCGCTCTTTCACCTGCTCAAACCGAAAAGAACGGTCGCCCCCAGAGAAACATGAGGCGCGCCTTGCTCACCGGCGTCAGTAAACCGAGCTTTGGCAGGACAAGTGTAAGTTTTTCCCCGGATGAGGCAGATCGGCTGCGGGCATAAGGTGCCTCTTGATTATAAAGATAAGGGCGCGCGCGACCTTATGAGGCGAGACCAGCTTGCGCCCGCATGGTCTCTAGTACCCAAGCAGTTTTCTAACCGTGCACAATAAACCAGAGTGCTTCGATCTAAGGCACAAAATTTCTCTAAGCGCAGTCAGCACGTATCTGGGCGCAGACTGAGCTTCTGCGCCTGCTTCATACGGGCAAGCAGACACCGGAAAACGCGGCAAAAGCGACGCTCTTTGCCACTTCCTTTCTGGAGCAGTTTGCCCCTCTATCGCTGAGTGGTGGCTGGATTGACC